>WQWK01000071.1 GCA_009785395.1 Conexibacteraceae bacterium | reverse complement strand
TTACATCTGGAGCGTATCCGTAATTTTGGTGGAAGTTTAACGCGCTGTTCAGCCACCCGGATGTCGCATCCGCCGAGCCGCCGCCGATCCGCGGCAGCCGCCAGTTGTTTTCGATGAACTTGACGACCGACGCCTGCTCGGTGAACGTGTGGTCGACGTGGTTGCGCTTCGCCCATGGTGAGATCACCAGGAGCGGGATGCGCGGGCCGACACCGCAGCGGTCCTCCTGACCCAGCACCTGCTTTGAGGCGGGGCCGCACATGCCGGCACCGTTGAGGGTGTCGAGCGCGTCCTGCGAGGAGCGCACGATCGGGCCCATCTGATGGTCGTACCAGCCGTCCGAGTCGTCGTAGGTGATCAGGATGGCGGTGCTCGCCCAGTACTTGGACTCCTCGATCTTGTTGATCTCGTCGACCAGGAAGCGCTGCTCGTCGAGTGGATCGGAGTAGCCGGCGTGGCCGTCCTCGTAGCCCGGCGCCTTCAGGTAGGAGACCGCCGGCATGTTGCCGTTGTCGATCGCCTGGTTGAACCAGCTCACGTCGTACTGGTGGTTGACGGCCTGTGCCAGCGGCGTGCCGGCCGGGTCGCTCACGCCGACGTCGTTGACGGACGCGGGGGCGTTGTGCATCGGGTTGGCCGTGCTCTCGTAGTACTGGAACGGCTCGTGGTGTTGGATGTAGTCACCCGTCGACGCGCCCGACACGGCGGCATGTTGCGTGCCGCAGACAGGGTTGCCGTTCACGCGCGTGCTCGGCGTGAAGCCGCCCTCGAACCAGCCCCACGTGATGTTCCTGGCGTTCAGCAGGTCACCGATGTTCTTGCCGGTCATCTGCAGCGTCTGACCGCCGGGCGCGGGCACGCCTGGAGCCTCCGGGCCGCCGGTCTGCGGAGCGCCCGGGTTCGAGCAGAGGTCGTAGTAGGGGTCGATGTCGCTCTCATCGGTCCCGTTCGCAACCGCGCCGCTGGTCCCGCCCTGCACCACCGCACCGTGGGTCTGCCCGGAGATCACGTTGATCGCGCCCGGGGTCGACGGCCCGAACTGCGTGCCGTAGGTGTTGTCGCTCAGCGTGAAGTGCTGCGCGTAGTTCCACAGGGCCGTGACGGTGTTGCCGTCGTAGTAGTCCATCACGATGCCGTTTGGCCCATAGTTGCCGCTGTCCGGAGTGGTGCTCTGGGTGCAGCCGCCGCCGGTCGTGTCCTGGACGAACTTGTCCATCTTGCCGCCGTCGTACGCGCTCTGCTCGGCCGTGTAGCCGTGATTCTGGTCACACGTCACCGCCTGTGACGGGCCCAGACGCTGTGGGTTGTCCAGGTTCGGGTTGTTGTTCAACAAGGCCGGGGTGAGTCCGTTGACAGACGGCGTTCCGGGCGCCGCGTTGAACTGCGGCTCGCCTGCGGGGTTCGTCGCATGCGGGTAGGTGCCGAAGTAGTGGTCGAATGACACGTTCTCGCCGAAGATGACGACCAGATGCTTGATCGGCGTCGTCGTGGCGTAACTGGCTGCCGCATCTCGGCCCCCGGCGGGGGCGCTGGCAGCGGACGCCGAGATACCGATTGCCGAGGCACCTAGGGCCCCGGCCGCCAGCACTGCGGCAATTGACTTCCTGCGGGTGAGCAACTCGACTCCTTTGCCGTTTATCAGCGGCCTCTGGCGTTTACAAGCGGCTATTCCCGGTCGGGTCGCGGCCGCTCTGCGCAACACACATCGCATCGTCCGGGCAGCCGAGCGCCGGGATGTGAAAGGCTGGTCACGCGGGTGTGAACATCAGGTCAACATCTCCGTCACAACCTGATAACACGCGGCCCGACGCCCGCTGGTTAGTCTCGTGGACCGGCTTTGCACGGCGCTTCCCGGCAGGCCCGCTTCCAGCCATGGCAGGCATCGCAGCCCGCGCACGCACGCTCTTCATAAGCCGCAACCCGCAGCAGCCGCGGAGGCTCGGCCGCGCAGGCAGGTCGGTCCTCGCCATCACGGCACTCGCGGTCATCGCGTTCGCGGCATCCGCGTTGATCCCAGGGTCGCACGCCGCTCACGCCCCACGCTTCAGCACGCGAGCCACGGCGCGCGCAAGCGACCCGAAGAACACCCTTCCGGAACACATCTCCAAGGTGTACGGCGCCAGCGGGTCGGCCAAGCTCTACGGAGAGGTCGACGCGCTACGTGAGAACGAGGGTGTGAACCTGAAGGGACAGCTGACGTCTGACCTGACGCCCGTGCCGGCTGCGGATTTCAAGCAGCCGATTGCGGCGTACCGCCGCTACGCGGAGCGCTGGGCGGGCCGGTTCGCGACGGCGGTGGCCGCGCTGCGGGCGACGCTCGCCCGCGGAGACCGTGCGAGCTCAGAACGCGCCTGGAACGCCGCCTTCTTCGACTTCATGCACCTCGGCGCCGACTACAACCTGCTTCCGGCCGGCCTGACGAACCAGATCGCCGAGGTTCCTTCACAGCTGGGCTCAAGCCACTTTCCCGGCCTGCACCGGATCGAGATGGGGCTGTGGACCGGCCAGCCGCTGCGGACGCTCCTGCCCGTTGCGGCCGGGGTGGCCCGGGCGTCGCACGAGCTGACGCGCGTCCTGCCGAGCGTGCCGATCGGGATCCTCGCGTACACGCTGCGGATCCACGAGATTCTCGAGGACGCCCAGCGCGATCTCATGAACGGCACCGAGGTGCCGTGGAGCGGTTCGGGCGTCGAGGGCACCGAGGCCGGCGTGATCGCAACCCGCGAGCTGCTGGCGACCGTCAAGCCGATCGCCCAGGGGCGCGACAACTCCTACGGGGAGTCGGAGAACTGGCTCGTCCAGCTGCAGAAGGTGCTGGTGAGCACGCGGCGCGCCAACGGAACCTGGCCGACGTTGCGGCAGCTGACGATGCTCCAGCATGAGCGCATCGACGGCACCCTTGCCGGCGCCCTCGGGGCGCTCGAGCAGGTCCCTCAGACGCTCGAGACCCCAGCGCGGGCGATCACCGGATTCGCCTCGATCCCCAGGCAGCGAGGGCGGAAGAAGTGAAGCCGCTCAGCCGCCGATCCTTTCTCAGAGGCTCGCTGACCGCGCTGGGCGCGGGCGGAGCCGGGTTGGCAGCCGGCACCGGCGCGGCGTCCGGCGACGCGCAGGGGGCGACCGCGCCGCGGTCGCTGCAGGAACAGGCGCGGGAGATCGGACTGCGCGAGCTGAACGTCAGGCTCCCGTTCGACGGTGTGCATCAGTCCGGCGTGCTCACCCCGAAGCAGAACCAGGCCTCGATCATCGCGCTCGACTGCATCGCGCCGGACAGGGTGGGCCTGTTCGAGGCGCTGCAGGCGATCACCACCGAGGCGCGACTGCTCACCCAGGGGGAGCCGGTGGGAGTGACTGAGATCGGCGAGCCGCCGCCGGATAGCGGCATCCTCGGCTCCTACAACACCCCGGACTCGCTTAGCGTCACGGTCGGCTTCGGTGCCTCCCTGTTCGACGGCCGCTTCGGGCTGGCCGCCAAGCGCCCCGCCGGGCTGACGGCGATGACCCCGTTCCCCCACGACGAGCTCGACCCTGGGATCACCGGCGGCGACATCATCCTGCAGATCTGCGCCAACCAGCCCGACACGGTCGCGCACACGGTCAGAGAGCTGATGAGCGCGGTCGCGGGCCGCCTCGCGATCCGCTGGAAGCTGGACGGCTTCCAGCTCTCGTTCCGTGGCCCTCACCCCCACAGCTCGCGCCGCAACCTGTTCGCGTTCCGCGACGGCACCGGCAACCCCGACCCGAACGACACCGATCTGATGAACAGGCTGATCTGGGTCGACCAGCGGTCCGCGAGCCCGTCCTGGACCGCTGGGGGCACCTACATGGTGGTGCGCCGGATCCGCATGTTCGTCGAGTTCTGGGACCGCGTGGGCATGCTCGAGCAGGAGCAGATGATCGGCCGCGACCGAGTGACCGGGGCACCGCTCGGCGGCACCCACGAGTTCGAGAACCCCGATTACGCGCAGGACCCACACGGCCATCGCATCCCGCTCAACGCCCACATCCGCCTGGCCAACAACCGTACGCCCGAGCAGAAGGCCGAGCGCATCTACCGCCGCGGCTACAGCTACGACCTCGGCGCCGACGCGTCCGGGAACCTCGACCAGGGACTGATGTTCATCGCCTTCAACCGCGACACGCGCTCACAGTACGAGCGCATCCAGCGCCGGCTCGAAAGCGAGCCGATGATCGACTACATCAAGCCGGTCGGCGGCGGCTACTTCTTCGTCCCACGCGCGCCCAGCGGCCCTGCTGACTGGATCGGCTCCGGACTCGCCTGACGGCGGCTCACATCGCCGCGGCCGCCGGGGGGTCGGCACCCTGGTGCGAGGCGGCCGCGGTGGCCACATCACGCGGGTACTCGTGGCGTGCGCGCAGGAGGAAGACGCCCGCCGCCACCAGCGACACCAGCAGGATGAGGAAGGTGATCTCGAGGCCACGCGCCTCGCTCAGAATGTTCGTGGGCACGTGGGTGCCGGGCGGCGCCTCCTTCGGGAAGACGCCGGCGATCAGCTGCGCCAGCCCGCCGAAGACCAGCGGCGCGACGGCCTGGGCGAGCGAGCGGATCACCGTCCTGACGGCCTCGGCGCGCCCCCAGAGGCCCGCGGGCATGATGTCCAGGCGGGCGGCGTCGAGCGGCGGGTTCGCGGCCGAAAGCAGCGCCGCGCCGGCGATGTCGAACCAGATCGCGGGCGTCAGATGGGTGGAGAAGAAGCCCGGGATGAGCAGCGCGGCGGCGCCGAGGTAACACACGGCGGGGATCCAGATGCGGCTGCTCAGCACGCCGCGCTGCAGCAGCAGGTCGCCGAGCCAGCCGCTGACCAGCGTGCCTACCAGCGCGCCACCGACCAGCAGTGCGAGGACCAGGTCCGACTCGAACTGGCCGACACCGTAATGGCCGTGGACAAAAATCAGGGCGAACGTCGTCAGCCCCGCGAAGAAGAAGTAGCCGAGCGACGAGCTGATGATCATCAGCACGTTCGTCGGGATCGACAGCACGTACTTCACCGAGTCGACAAGGCCGAGCCGGCGCGGATCCTCCGTCAGCACCAGCTCGGGGTTCGCCTCATAGCCGAGCCGGCGCGCGGCCTGCTGCGCAAGATCCTCGACCCGGGTCGGCTGCTCGTCAGGCGCAAGCGATTCATCGGCGGCGGGCCGCGCGCGGGCGCGCGCCGCGGCCTCGACCAGGTCCTCGACACCGGGCTCGAGGTGGCTCTGGCCGCCGCGCAGCGGCTCCGGCACGGTCCTGTACAGCTCCCGGGCGAGGAAGAAGCCGGGGATCGCCAGCAGCACAAACGACACCCGCCAGTCGATCAGGCTGGCGACCTGGCCCGAGACGATGAAGCCGACGGCGTTGCCCGCGATCTCGCCACCGAGGATGTACGCGTAGATCTTGCCGCGCTCGGCCGCGGGGAAATAGTCGCCGGTCAGCGACGCGATCGCCGGCCCGGCCGTGGCGACCACGACCCCGAGCAGCAGGCGCGTCAGCAGCAGCGTTGAGAAGCCCCCGGCGAAGGCGCTCAGCAGCGACGCGATGCTCCACAGCACGACGCTGACCGACAGCATCGGGATCCGCTTGATGCGGTCGACGAGCATCCCGACCGGGATCGTCGCCACCGCACCGACCAGCAGGGTCGCGGCGCTGAGCAGGCCGATGTCGGCGATGTTGATGCCCAGCGAGGACTGGAGCTCCGGCGCCATCGCGCCGATCGAGGCCGCGTCGGCACCGTTGAGCGCCAGCACCAGCCCGAACAACACGATCACGCGCGCGCGGGCCGCGCCGCCGGCGCGGCGGACCACCTCTCCCCGCACCCGGCGGCCGGTCCAGCGCGAGGCGCGTGCGATCCCCTCCGCGATATCTCTGCCTACAGACTCCTCAGCCATCGCAACCGCGCGTGAACACGTTCGGAGTATGCCGACTGACGTGGCACTGATGAAGGGTGCGCGCCAGCGGGCGCGCACCCACGTTTATCAAAGCCCAGCCGCTATTTGCGGTCGCCGACGAGCCGCCAGGCGCTCGGCAGCAATCCGGCGGCGAGCGCGCACTTGATCGCGTCGCCGATCCAGAAGGGCACGAAGCCCAGCGTGATCGCCTTGCCGATCCCGACGTTCAGGTCGACGGCGAGCCAGGTGACGCCGAAGAGATAGATCAGGAACTCGCCGACGACCATCGCGGGGATCGCGGAGAGGACGCGCCGGTCGGCCTGCTTCTCGGCGAGGTAGCCGCAGGCGCCCGCGGCGGCGATGAAGCCGAGGATGTAGCCGAAGTTCGCGCCGACGTAGCCGCTGCCGCCGGCGGCAAACCACGGGACGCCGATCAGGCCGGCGACGGCGTAGAGGATCAGGGCCGCGAGGCCGCGGCGCCAGCCGAGGGCGGTGCCGACGAGCAGCACGCCAAGGGTCTGGCCCGTGATTGGGACCGGTGTGAAGCTCAGGTGGATCGTGATCTGGGCCAGCAGGCCGACGAGGCCGGCTCCTGCCAGGACGAGCGCCACGTCGCGTGTACGGGCGCCCGGCAGCGTGTCGCCGAGCACGCGCACGCCGGGGCGGGGCAGCGCGGCGCTCAATGCGGTGGATGCGTCGTAATTGCTCATAGGTGGGCGCGAGCCTAACACGGCGCTTTGAGGCCGCGCACACTCGCGCCCCGATGAGTCGCGGCTGGAGGGCGCGGCTCAGTCGGGCTGGGCGGACGCGGTTGACGGCCCTGCCGATCCCGCGGCGGCGGCCTCTGTGGCCGGCACCCCGATTGACGCCAGCAACGCCCGGACGCGGTACTCGATGTCCGCCCGCACCCGCCTGATCTCCTCGAGCGGCGCCCCGAGCGGGTCGCCGATGCGCCAGTCCTCGTGGCGGACAGCCGCGGGTATGTCGATCACGCCGACACTATGCCCCATCGTGACGATCACATCGGCGCCCCGGATCACCTCGTCGGTGACTGGCCGCGCGAACGGCTCATCCGTGTCGATGCCGATCTCACCAAGGACGGTCCGGACGCCGGGATCGATCTCCGCGTTGACGGCCGTCCCTGCCGAGTGGACCGAGACCTGATGATTGGAGAGCACCGAGGTCAGCGCCGCGGCGATCTGGCCGCGGCCGCCACCGCTGAGACTCACGAAGACGACATCGTGGGCCGTGTCCGTCCCGTCGCCCTGCTGCCGCACGATCGCCTTCATCCGCTCACGAGCGAAGCGGTAACACAAGACCGGAATGTTCTCTGCGACCGTCGAGTTGGCAGCCAACCGGTTCGCCGAGTCGTGGACGAGCTCACTGATCCGCTCGCGCGGGAGCTGCTCTCCGAACTCCGAGTGGAGATGGTCGACCGTCCGTTCGATCTTCACACGCACGTCGTCGGGAAGTTCCATGCCTCCGATCCTATGCCGACCGTTGTCAACGGCAAGTTAAAAGGTGGGTAACGGGCTGGCTGGCGAACATGCAATCACGGGCGCGAGTGGTCGGCGCGTGAGCGTTCATCCCGGTCGTTCGCGAGTGATACGGTCCCGCACGTGAGCAGGCTCGATGAGGTCATGGAGTCGGTCATTGGCGAGGTCGACGGGGCGCTCGGGTGCGCGGTCGCCGACATGAACTCCGGCGGGCTGCTCGGGGTGGCGCACCACGTGCCGTACTTCACGCAGGAGTACCTCGAGGCGGTGGCTGCCGCCGCGGTGGAGATGTTCCGCGGGCAGACGGTGCGCCACGTCGAGGACCTGATCTCGGCCAGGCGCGGGCGGCCGAGCGAGCGTCTGGTCGAGGAGATGCAGATGACGACCCGCCACACGATTCATTTCATGATGGTGCTCCCCAACCATCCGGACGCTGTGGTCGTGCTAATCACCAACCGGGAGACATCGCTCGGGATGGGTTGGGCGGCCACACGGCGCTCGGTCCTCCAGATCGAGCCCATCCTGGACGATTCGGCTGACTGAGGCAGAGCCATGGTGATGCCCCCGAGCACCGGTCGCCAGGAGGCGGAGGCCCTCGCCACCAACGTGCCGGCCGAACGCTACGACCGTGTCGTGCGGCTGGCGCAGGCGATCTTCGGAGCACCGATTGCGGCGCTGAACCTGATCGGCAACGACTCGCAGTTCACGGTCGCGTCCGCCGGTTTCCCGAAGGGATCGATACCGGTCGAGGATTCCGTCTGCCGCATCACCGTTCAACAGGAGGAGATCCTCGAGGTCCGCGACCTGCGCGAGGACGAGCGGTTCGCGACGATCCCCGCGGTGGCCGGCCCCCCGCGCGTGCGCTTTTACGCAGGGGTTCCCGTGCGCGGGCAGAGTGGCCAGAAGATCGGCGCGCTCTGCATCCTCGACCTCGTGCCGCGCACGCTGGGCCGTCAACAGCAGGAGATGCTCAGCGACCTCGGGGCGCTGCTCGAGCGTGAGCTGTCTGTCCAAGAGGAGATGGACCTCGCCGGACAGGTGCAGCAGCTGATGCTGCCGACGGCGGCGCCGGACATCGCTGGTGTCGAGATCGCTGGCCGCGTCCAGCCCGCCCGCGAGGCGGGTGGCGACTACTACGACTGGTTCGTCGTCAATGACCCGGAGGGTCACGGCCAGCGGCTCCAGGTGGTGCTCGGTGACGTCATGGGCAAGGGGCTCGCCGCCTCTCTCATCGCGTCTGAGGTGCGCGCGGTTCTCCGCGGCCATTCCCGGTACACGGATGTCGGCGACGCCGTCGCGCGGACGTCGACGACCACCCGCCACGACCTCGAGGCCAACAACCGGTTTTCGACCCTGTGGGTGGGCCGGCTGGATCCCGTCACCGGCATGCTCGACTACGTCGACGCGGGCCACGGGCTGGCGATCATCGCCTCGCCGGATGGCTACCGCCGGCTCTACCAGGAATACCTGCCGCTCGGGATGCCGATCGAGGACAGCTGGGCCAGGGCGTCCGACCTGCTGGCAG
>WQWK01000070.1 GCA_009785395.1 Conexibacteraceae bacterium | reverse complement strand
TGGGCTGGGGCTGTCCGGCCGGTCTTTGACCCTCGTTTGATCGTTGTCGATCGGCGAGGAGGAAGGGTTGGTCGGCGTGGAGCAGTGGGCGGTGGTGAGGCGGATGGGTCGGGTCGAGGGTCTGTCGGGCCGGGAGATCAGCCGGCGGACGGGGTTGGCGAGGGACACGGTCGCGAGGTTGCTGGCGGCGGCGGAGCCGCCGAGGTATGTGCGTGAGCGGACGGGCTCGAAGGTCGATCCGTTCAAGGAGTTCGTCTGTGAGCAGCTGGCGGTGGATCCGAGGATCCCGTCGCAGCGGTTGCGGGAGATGGCGATCGAGATCGGCTATCTGGGCGGGAAGTCGATCTTTGATGACTATGTCCGCGAGGTCCGCCCGAGGTTCCAGCGCCCGCGGACGTTTCAGCGGACGGTGTATCGGCCGGGTGAGCTTGTGCAGTGTGATCTGTGGGAGCCGGCCGAACAGATCCCGGTCGGGCATGGCCAGCGTCGTCGTGGGTGGGTGGTGACTTGTGAGGTGTGTTGGTCGCGGGCGATCGCCGGGACGTTGGTGTTCTCCAAGGAGGCGCCGGACATCCTGTTCGGGCTGGCGCGGAATCTCGGCAGGCTGGGGGTGCTACCGGAGAAGCTGGTGTGGGATCGGGAGTCCGCGATCGGCGCGGGCGGCCGACCGACCGAGCCGTTCGCATCGTTCTGCGGTCAGCTCGAGGTCGGCTGGATCATCCTTGACGCACGCGATCCTCAGGCCAAGGGCGCGCTTGAGCGCTCGCACGGGTTCATGCGCACCAACTTCGAACCGGGGCGGGTGTTCGCTAACCACCTCGATTTCCAGGACCGGCTCGACGCGTGGGCTGAGCGTGCGAACCGACGGGTGCACCGGACCACCCGGGCGGTCCCCGCCGAGCGGCTGGCGGAGGAGCGCCAGCGGATGCGAGCGGTCCCGGTGAGGATGCCTGACACCGACCGCCGTCAGGTGCTCAGAGTGCCGGCGCAGCCGCTGGTCCGGGTTGATCGCAACGACTACTCGATCGACCCTGCCTTTGCCGGCCGCCGCGTCGAGGTCCGCGTCAGCCAGCAGCACGTCGCGGCGGTCGTGTTGGACACCGGCGAGCTCGCCGCCCGTCACCGCCGCGTGTTCGCCGGCGGGCTGACGATCGTCGACCCGGCGCACCAGACGCTGCTTGAGCGCCAGCGCGAGCAGCGCCGCCAGCGTCATCAGGTCGACGTCGAGATCCGGCCGCTGTCGAGATACGACGCTCTGATCCCGGCATGACCAAGACCGCCGAACTCGCACACCTATTCCGCGCGCTCAAGGCGCCGGCGGCCGCACGTGCGCTCCCGGCGATCGCCGACCGGGCCCGGGAAGAGAGCTGGAGCTATGAGCGCTTCGCCGAGGTGCTGTTAGGCACCGAGGTCAGCGCGCGCGACAGCCACGGCGGCGAGGGGCGGATCAAGACCGCCAGATTCCCCGCCCGCAAGACCCTCGAGGAGTTCGACTTCACCTTCCAACGCTCGGTCAAGAAGACCGTGATCGAGCACCTCGGCCAACTCGACTTCCTCCACGCCCGCGAGAACGTGATCCTGCTCGGCCCCCCAGGCACAGGCAAAACGCACATCGCCACCGCCCTCGGCATCAGAGCCTGTCTCGCCGGTCAGCGCGTGCAGTTCGCGACCGCTACCCAATGGGTCGCAAGGCTCGGCGAAGCCAAACGCCAAGGCCAGCTCGAAACAGAGCTGCGCAAACTCTCATTCGTGCCGTTGATCGTGGTCGACGAGGTCGGCTACATCCCGTTTGACCCCGAAGCCGCGAACCTCATGTTCAGCCTCGTCTCCAACCGCTACGAACGCGCCTCGATGATCGTCACCTCCAACAAGCCATTCAGCGCCTGGGGCGAGATCTTCGGCGACGACATGGCCGCCACCGCGATGATCGACCGACTCATCCACCACTCCGAAATCCTCAGCCTCAAAGGCGACAGCTACCGCCTCCGCGGCAAAGACCTCGACGCCCGCCCCACACGCCCCGCCGGCTGACGGCAGACGCTTCGATAATCAAAGCTACTGCCGGCGCCCGAACGGGCGCACAGCGCCGACATTTCCTCAGCTCGCCTACGGCATCGCTGCGAAAACGCCGGCGCTAACCAACACCCCTGTGGCCTAGTTTTCGACCGGCGGAACTGGCCTGGTTTTCAACCGGCCTTGACAAACGTCTCTCACAAGAGCCCGGTTTGTGCCAACTGTGCGCCAGTTACCGCTGCCGCGGTCTGTGGCTGGCACGCTGGGGTCCGTGACGCGAGATTCAGTCGCTGCGGGTCGAAAAACGACGTCTATATCTACCTTTTTCGACCCGCAGGGGGTGAATGCACGAATTGTGGCGCGCGCGACGCGGCAGCACGGCGTGCTCACGATCGGCCAACTGGCCGGTCTGGGGTTGGTCCGCAGCGCGGTTCGGGATCGAACGAGGGCTGGCAAGCTCCATCGCGTACATCAGGGCGTCTACGCGCTGGTGCCGGTCGAACTCCTGCAGCCCTCGGGGCGCCGGATGGCGGCCGTGCTCGCCTGCGGCCCGGGCGCCGCTCTGTCCCATCAGTCAGCCGGCGCGCTGCTGAACCTGCTCCAGTCCCACCGGACCGTGATCGATGTGACCGTTCCGAGCCGGGCGGGCCGCAGGCGCGCGGGGATCCAGATCCACCGCTCCGCCACGCTGACGCCAGATGACGTCGCGCCTTTCGACGGGATTCCGTGCACGACGCCGTCGCGGACGATCCTCGACCTGGCGGGCGTGCTGCCACGGCGTCGCCTCGAGCTGGTTCTCGACGCGGCTGAGGCCGAAGAGGTCATTGACCTCAACCAGCTCGTCGACCAGTTGAGGCGCAACGCCGGTCGCAAACGTGCCGCGGGCGCTTTGCGACGCACACTCGACGAACACAGCGTCGGGTCGACCGCGACCTGGAACGACTTCGAGGAGCTGTTCCTCGCGCTCGTCCGCCGCATCGAACTGCCCGCTCCCGAGGTTCAGGCGTGGCTCGACCTGGACGACGGCGAGGCAATGATCCGGCCGGACTTCCTGTGGCGCCGGGAGCGCGTGATCGTCGAGACCGACAGCCGCAAGTGGCACGGCACCCGGCGCGGGTTCGAGAACGACCGCCGCCGCGATCAGCGCGCCCTGGCTGCCGGGTTTCAGCCGATCCGTGTGACCTGGCTGCAGCTGACCACCGAGAGCGACCTTGTCGGTCGACGCGTCCGCACGATCGTCACGCGGGCGGCCGCGGCGTCGGCCGCGCTGTCGGCCGGGACGTGAACCGTGCCCGGCTCTCAGCGGATGACCGAAGCGGCGCCGACCTCCGCCGCCGGGGCGGCGTGCTGTTGCAGGCGATCGAGGCTGACCAGGCGCTGGCGCCGGCCAAGCGCCTGAGCGACGGCGAAGGCCACACGCTTCCGGATGCACGGCATCAGCCCGGTGCTCCCTCCGGGCCCCACCGGCGCCACGGCCCCGGCCGGTCCACCGGCGGCCCCGCCTGGTCCGCCGACAACCCCCAGACCCTTCTCAACCGCCACGGACGTCATCCGCACGTCCGGCAACCCACACGCGACGACCCAGTCGAACGGCCGCATGTCGTTGTCGACGTTGAGCGCGAAGCCGTGCGTGGTCACCCCACGCGACAGGTGCACGCCGATCGACGCGATCTTCCGCTCCTGGACCCAGACGCCCGTGAACGCCGGGCCCTCGTCAACCCGTGCGCGGGCGTCGATCCCCTCCTCGGACAGCGCCGCGATCAGCGCCCGCTCGAGCAGCCGCACGTAGGCGACGACGTCGTCCACCGCGACGATTGGATAGCCGACCAGCTGCCCGGGCCCGTGGTAGGTGACCTTGCCGCCACGCCGGGTGTCGAAGATCTCGATGCCCTGTGAGCGGTACCAGTCGACGCCCATCGTCAGCTCGCCCGGTTCCGACCGCCGCCCCCGCGTGTACACGGGAGGATGCTCGAGCAGCAGCATCACGTCCGGGATCAGATCGGCCTGCCGCGCCTCACGAATCCGCTCCTGCAGCGCCAGCGCCGATCCGTATTCGATCGTCCCGGCGTTGCAAACCCACAGCTCGGAGCCCATTCACAAAATCGTAGTCGCGGCCGCGTCTGCGCCCTCAGCCCGACCGCTTACCCTTTGTCGGAGGATGGTCACGAGACCGCTCGTGCGGATGCGCTGGCGCCTCCGGGGCGCCTGGCTGTGGCCAGTCTTCGTCGCGCTGACGCTGCTCGACGGCGCGATCGTCCACTGGCTGCCGCTGTTCGGCGACCACGAGTCTCCCGTCGCCGGCTGGCTGCTCGGGTTGTTCCTGAGCCTGCTCGGGATCGTCGTGATCGCACCGCTGCTCGCGCGCGGGCTGCGCAGGCTCAGACGCGATATGCCGATCGTCGTCGCCCGCGACTACGCCGGCACCGGGATCGTCGTCACCGTCACGGTGGTCCTCCTGGTCGCGGGCCTGGCGCATCGGCCGACCGTCAGCTCCGACCAAAGGGCGCTACAGGACGCGATCGCCCGCGCCCAGGCGTTCATCGGCGACCGCGCGCCGGCTCGATTCAACGGCAGCCGCACAGCGGTCGACGCGCTGGCGATCCAGCCGCCCGAGATCTACCGCGTCTGCGCCCACAGCCGCTCCGGCGGTGAGACCTATTGCGTGGTCGTCAACCGCTCCAAGCCGTTCGGCACCAGCGTCAGGTTCTCCGGTCACGAGCCGAACTCGCTACTCGCCGAGGGCGCCTGAGTCGCGGGCCCGACCGATCGGGGCCAGCAGATCCACGGATCCCTCGGGGAACACCGCCCTCAACTCGAGGTCGCCACCGAGCGCAGCGACGTACCGGCCCAGTGTCGTCAGCCGCAGGTCGTCCTCCTGCTCGATCCGCGAGACGTTCGGTTGACTCACGTCCAGCGCCTCGGCGACGGCCGCCTGGCTGATCCCGCGCCGGCGCCGCAGCTCGCCGAGCCGCATTTCGGCCAGCCGCATCCCCACGTCGACGAGCCGCCGGTGGAGCGCGAGCAGGTCCTCGTCTACCGGGCCGAGGACCTCTCGCCAGTCCGAGCCTGGCGCCATGTCGCCTCCTTTCCCTTGCCGATGCTCTGCAGGTGCCGGTCGTACAGCCGGTCAGCGCGCGGAATCTGCCGGCGATACCAGCCGTTCCACTCGCCGCTCTTGTCGCCTCCCAGCAAGATCGTCGCCCGCCGGTTCGGGTCGAACGCGAACAGCACCCGGATGTTGCCGAGCTGCGGCCGCAGCTCCTTCATGTGATGGTGACGCGAATCCTTCACGCGGTCGGCGAGCGGCCGGCCGAGCGCCGGTCCCCGCTGCTCCAGCGCCTCGAACGCGGCTCGCAGCTGCGCCCGATCGCGTTCGCCAAGCGTTCGCATCCAGGTCTCCGCCTCGCTCGTCAACTGCAGCTCCCAGGGCACATGCCGAGGTTACCGACGCAATAACGAATAAGTTATACAGAAGTGTGTCGCGCTGTGCCAATTCGGCACCAATTGCGTCGCGGAACTGAGAAAGGGCGGGGGCCCCGCTACCGCATCCGACGCTCGCCGGCCCGCGCCTCGCGAGCGGTGTCGCGAGCGGCCTCGCGAGCCTCGCGAGCGGTCTCGCGGGCGCTGTCGCGCGCGGTCCGCGCAGCGTGACGAGCCTGGCGACCGGCGAGCCGGGCCTCGTGGGCGGCGGCCAGGATCGCGTCGCGATCGACGACCCCCCGCTCGTGCCAGCTGCGGCGCGCCTCGCGGACGGCGGCGGTCACCTGCTTGCGGGCCTGCTCGACAGCGGCGGTCGCCTCCCGCACCTGGTCCTTGGTCCGGCGGCCCTCGATCATCACGTGCACCAGCCACAGCCCGCCCTCTACCAGCCGGGCCCCTCGGTCCAGGTCCGCCTCGACCGCCGCCTGCAGCTCGCGGCCGGCGAGGCCGTCGGTGAGATGGCGGGTCTGCGAGTCGTGGAACAACTCCACGAGGCTGACCATGGCGCGGGCGGCGATCAGCGGCTCCGGATCGCGGGGATCCACCCCGAACTCCCCGGCGAGGGCTTCGGCGACCGCCGCCACCGCTGCTTGCCGGTGCTCTCCCCAGGCGGCCCTGAGCGCCGGCGTCGAGTGGATCATTTCGGTGAACGCCGGCAGGACGTCGCCCGCCTCACCCAACATCACGGCGATGTCTCCGATCTCGGTCTTCAGGGCCGTCACGAACGCGCCGACCGGGGAGGATCCCGCCGGCCGTTCACGGATCGCGGCGGTCAGTCGCTCGATCTGCTCTTCGGCCTGGTCGAAGACGAGCGATTCCTTGCTCGGGAAGTAGTTGTAGATCGTCTTCTCGGATACGCCGACCCGGTCGGCGATCTCGGCGACCGTGACGTTGTCGAACCCGCGGGCCAGGAACAGCGCCGAGGCAACGTCGGAGATGCGCTGGCGGGTCATCCGCTTCTTGCGCTCCCGCAGTCCCTCGTCGGGATGGCGGTGCTGATCCCATTCGTCGAAGACCCGCAGCACCTGGTCGAAGCGCCGAGCCGCCGCCTCGCCGAACTCCTCGGCCGCCACGCGGATGATCCGCTCGCGGCCCTCCGCGCCACTCAGCGCTTCGTCGTCGGCGTCGACTCGATCAGGCTCGGTCATCACCAGGATCATAGTCGCTGACGTTGCAGTTGCAGAAATCTTACAGCCCCTGTACTCTTACGCGCCATGAATCTACGGACAGCCACGGAGCTGACCCCGGCCGACCTGAAATCGCTGGTCGGAAGCCAGCGGATCGACGTGGTCGGCGCCGACAGCGCCGCCTTCGGCCTGCTCGCCGACACGCTGCGCTGGGACGGCTTCGAGGTCACGCCCGACCGCGAGCAGCGGACGCTTCAGGTAGCGGCACCCGGTGGGCTTGCAGACCTGGCAAGGTTGTCCGCCGTGGTCGCCGCCAGCGGCATCGCAGTCGACGAGGTGGCGCTCCGCCGCTTCAACCACGCGCTCGCGGAGTAAGGCGGCGATCAGGGACGCGCCGCTCCCCATTCGAGCAGCTCGCGAAGCTGCCCGGGACTGATGTTGCCACCGCTGCAGACGACCGCGACCCGGCGCCCCGCCAGCCGGTCGCGGAGCTTGACCGCGCCCGCGTACGCGGCCGCCCCGGCGGGCTCGATCAGGTTGCGGGTGACCTCGAGCAGCCGCAGCGTCGCCGATCGCAGCTCGTCCTCGGACACGAGCACGAAATCGTCGAGGCGTCGCGCCAGGATCCGCTGCGGCAGCTCGAATGCCACTCGCGTCTGCAGCCCCTCGGCGAACGTCCCCATCTGGTCCTCGACCAGCTCGCCCTCGCGCCAGGAGCGATAGGCGGCGGGCGCGGCCTCCGACTGCACGCCGATCACCTCGATCTCCGCGCGAATCGCCTTGGCCGCGACGCAGGCGCCGGCCGCGCCGCTGCCGCCGCCGATCGGCACGATCATCGTCTCGATCTCAGGCGCCTTCTCGAGGATCTCGAGCGTCGCGGTTGCGACGCCCGCGATCAGCAGCGGCTCATCGCCCGAGTGCACGTAGCGGGCGCCGCGCGCGGCCGCGAAGTCCGCGCAGCGCTCCCGGGCCTCGTCGAAGTCCGCTCCGTGCTCGACCACCTCGGCGCCGAGCGACCGCATCGACGCGACCTTCACCGGATTGGCGCCGCGGGGCACGAAGATCGTCGCCGCGACGCCGAACAGGCTGGCGGCGTAAGCGACCGACTGCCCGTGGTTGCCAGTCGAGGCGGCGCACACTCCCGCCGCTCGCGTCTCGGCATCGAGGCGGGCGACCAGGTTGATGCCACCCCGGACCTTGAACGCCCCGGTCGGCAGATGGTTCTCGTGCTTGGCGAACAGCTCCAGGCCGAGCTGTTCGTCGAGCAGCGGGTACCGGCGCAGCGGCGTCGGCTCGAGGTACGGGGCGATCACCCGGCGCGCGTCGAGCACGTCACCCAGGTCTGGAATCCCATCTAGCACGGTCCGGGCATTTCATCAGTTCCCCGCACGGCTACACCTCCCTGCTCGCGTCCATCTATCGTCTGGTGCGATGACCACGTTTGCCGACCTCGGCCTGCCCGAAGCGATTCTCGAGGCGCTCGTCGATGTCGGCTACGAGGAGCCGAGCCCGATCCAGGCGCAGGCGATCCCGCCGCTGCTCGAAGGGCTCGACGTGATCGGCCAGGCGCAGACCGGCTCGGGCAAGACCGCCGCCTTCGGGTTGCCGATGCTCAGCTACGTCGACCCGGAGGACCACGAGGTCCAGGGCCTGGTGCTGACCCCGACGCGAGAGCTGTGCATCCAGGTCACGCAGGCGCTGCGGGCCTACGGCCAGCGCAAGGGCGTCGACGTCGTCGCGGTCTTCGGGGGAGCGCCGATCCGCACCCAGCAGGCGCAGCTGCGGGCGGGCGGCCACGTCGTCGTCGGCACCGTCGGCCGGATCAAGGACCTGATCTCCAGACACTCGCTGATGCTCCACTCGTGCCGCTTCGTGGTGCTCGACGAGGCCGACGAGATGCTCGACCTCGGATTCCTGGAGGACGTCGAGAGAATCCTGTCGCTGACGCCGTCGAGCCGCCAGACGGCGCTGTTCTCGGCGACGATGCCGCCCGAGATCCGTCGACTCGCCGACCAGTACCTGTATGACCCGGTGCTGGTCAAGGTCAAGGCGGCGACGCTGACGGTCGACACCGTCGAGCAGTTCGCGCTCGAGGTCGCCCAGCGCGAGAAGGCAGGCGTGCTCATCGACGTGCTGGAGGCCGAGCATCCAGAGCAGGCGATCGTGTTCGTCCGCACCAAGATTCGCTGCGACCAGCTCTACCGGACCCTGCGCGACCGCGGGATGAACGTCAGAGCCCTCCACGGAGACATGACCCAGGGCGCTCGCGACGGCGTGATGATCTCCTTCAAAGAC
>WQWK01000069.1 GCA_009785395.1 Conexibacteraceae bacterium | reverse complement strand
GAGCCGGGCGGGAAGGTCGCGCGCAGCAGCTGCGCGTCGCCGATGTCCGGACGCAGGTGTCCCTCGACGTTGGTGACCAGATGCCAGAGTCCCGGGCCCGCCTGCGCGGTGGCACGGCGCGGCGCGGTCACCGACCCGTACTCGCACACCCGGCCGATGTTGTTGCGCATCAGGTCGACGATCATCACATGCTCGGCCGCGTCCTTGCCGGAGGCACGCAGCCGCTCGAGCGCCGCGGCGGCGCGAACGGGGTCGGCCGGCCTTTGGACCGTGCCCTTGATCGGCCCGCTGCGAACGCGACGCCCACGGCGGCGCAGGAACAGCTCGGGCGAGAGCGACACGATTCCGCCCCGCGGCGTGTCGAACGCGGCCCAGTACACCCCAGCCGGCCCCGCCCCCGGCTCGCGCTCGCGCTCGAGTGCGGCGCACATCAGTGCCGTCGCGGAGCCCTCGTACTCGCCTTCCAGCCGCAGGCAGATGTTGGCCTGGAAGATCTCGCCCGCCGCGATCCGCTCGCGGCACTCGGCGACGGCCCACAGGTGATGCTCGGCGACGTCCGCGTGCAGGCGCAGTGCCGTCGCGCGCGGGCGCTGCGGCTCGGGCCCCGGCGTGAACGCGCTGAAGCGCGCGTCGGCCACGCGGCGGCGCAGATGCTCGAGTCGCTCCTCCAGTTCGGCCCGCCGCTCCTCCGTGGCGAGCGCCTCGAACCACCAGAAGCCGTGGGCGTCCTGGCGCACGAGGTGGTCGTAGTACGCCAGATGGAAGTCCGGAAGCGGCACTGGGCGCGCGGCCGCCAGCGGGACATCCTCGACGCGCTCCGCGAGCCGGTAGCCGAGCCAGCCGAACCAGCCGCCGCCGACCGGGCTGGGGCCGTCGCTGGTACCGACGGGGCCGGGCGGGGTGAGCACACCTTCCGGAGGCGATTTCGGCGTGATATCGCTTCCGGTATCACGCCGATATCGCGCCGAAATCGCCTCTGAAGCCCCCCCAACCGCCGGCAGTTCGTCGAGCAGGGCGAACGGGTCATCGTGCGGATCGGCGACGCGCAGCGGCTCGGACGCGATGATCGCGCCGCCGCCCGCCCACGCGCCCGAGAGGCAGCAGAGATACGGCTCACCCTCGAGCGCCGCCAGCACCTGCGCGGGCTCGGCGCTCCACGGCAGCCGGACACGCCACAGCTCCGCCGCGGGCGGCGCGGCCCGGTCCGCCAGAAATGAACGGGTCCCGATGATCACGTCAGCGAATTATCGTTGTCTGCGTGTCCAGCAAGAAACCACCGCTCTGGACAGGCGTTCTCGCCGCTGCCGTGGCGGTCACGCTGGCGACGCTCGCCATCTATCCGCTGAAGTCGATCGCCCCGACGGTTTCGCTGAGCGTCGTCTACCTGCCGGCGGTGCTGGTCATCGCCACCTACTGGGGGCTGGTGCTCGGACTGCTGACCTCACTCGCCAGCGCCGCCGCATTCAACCTCTTCCACCTGCCCCCCACCGGGCGCTTCACGATCGCCGACAGCCGCAACTGGGTGGCGCTGGCCGCGTTCGTACTGGTCGCGGTGGTAGTGAGCACGATGGCCGAGATCGCCCGCGGGCGGGCGGCTGAGGCGGAGCGTCGCCGCCGTGAGGCGGACCTCGCGGCGACGCTCGCGCGTGAGCTGCTGGCCGGGGAGCGGACCGCTGATGCGCTGGCCACGACCGGGCGCCGCCTCGCGGAGGCGCTCGAGCTGTCCTCCGCGACGATCGGCCTGGGAGAGGCACCCGCCGGCGAGCGCCAGCTGGCTGTGCCGCTGCGCGGACCGCGCCACGAGATCCTCGCGACGCTGCTCGTGCCCCGTGACACCCGCGCCGACACGACCGAGCGGCTGCTGTCCCACGTGGTCCCCACGCTCGCGGCGCTGGTCGCGGTCGCGCTGCACCGCGACGCCGTCCAGGCCGAGGCAGTCGAGACCCAGGCGCTGCGACGCAGCGACGAGCTCACCACTGCGCTGCTGCGCTCCGTCTCGCACGACCTGCGTACGCCGCTGACGGCGATGGTGACCGCCGGCCACGCGCTCGGCTCGGGGTCGCTGAGTCCCGACGAGCGTGAGCAGCTCAGCGCTGCGGTGATCGAGGAGGGCGAGCGGCTATCGGCGCTGATCGACAAGCTCTTCGACCTCTCGCGACTGCAGGCGGGCCGCTTCGAGCCGCGGCTGGAGTCGATCTCGATCGAGGAGGTGCTGCTCGCCGTCAAGGACGCGTTGCCCGGATACCCGGCCCGACCGCACGTGCGGATCGACGTCGACCCGCGGACGCCACCGCTGCTGGCCGACGCCGCACAGCTCGAGCGCGTGTTCGCGAACCTGATCGAGAACGCCCTGCGCTACTCCGACGGCCAGCCCGTGCGGGTGAGCGCGCGCAAGCTCGGCTCACGGGTGGTGATCCGCGTCACTGACCACGGGCCGGGGATCCCCGACAACGAGCGGGAGCGAGTGTTTGAGCCGTTCTACCGGGGTGCCGGAAAGAGCTCTCGCTCGGTCCCGGGATCCGGCCTCGGCCTCGCGATCGCCAAGGGCTTCGTCGAGGCCAACGGGGGTACCATCGCGGTCGAGTCGCTGCCGGGGCAGGGCACGAGCCTCGTCGTGACGTTCCCGGCGGACGAGCAGGTGGCGGACAAGCGGGTGGCGGTGTGAGCGAGGTGCGGGGTTGAGTGAGGTGCGGGGTTGAGCGAGAAACCGGTCGTGCTCGTCTGCGATGACGAGTCCCAGATCCTCAGAGCGCTGCGCGTGATCCTCCGTGACGCGGGCTACGAGGCGCTGCCGGCCGACAACGGCGAGCAGGCGCTCGACCTCGCCGCGGTCCACAACCCGGACGCCGCGATCCTTGATCTCGTGCTGCCGGACATGGACGGCGTCGAGATCTGCCGGCGGCTGCGCGAGTGGAGCAAGATGCCGATCATCGTGCTCTCAGCCGTCGGCGAGGAGGACGTGAAGGTGCGCGCGCTCGCGGTCGGCGCCGACGACTACGTCACCAAGCCGTTCAGCCCGCGCGAGCTGATCGCACGACTTCAGGCCGTTCTGCGCCGCTCTGGATCGGAGCCCGAGGACGCCGTGATCCGGGCCGACGGCCTGGAGGTCGACCTTGCGGCCAGGGTCGTGCGCCGCGACGGTGCCGAGGTGCACCTCACGCCGACCGAGTTCGACCTGCTGCGCGTGCTTGCGACCAACCGCGGCCGGCTCGTCACCTACCGCGAGCTGCTCACCTCCGTCTGGGGTCATGGCTACAGCGACGACACGCAGGTGCTGCGCGGACACGTCGCCAACCTGCGGCGCAAGATCGAGCCGGCCGACGGGCCGCACTACGTGAAGACTGACCCCCGCGTGGGCTACCGCTTCGCGGCCTGACGGCGTCTGGACGCGCCTGGGTGCGCGCGCTTCGCCGGCAAGTACGCCCGGTACGTGCCTTTCGAAGCGCGCTTCCCAGCCGCGCCCAGCCGCTCGTCAGGTCTTCACAGAACCTGTATACGGAGCGACGCCTTATGTATGGCTTACGCACGCTCCGCGACCGACCATCTGGAGCATGGATGCACTAGCCATTGTTCTCGGGATCGCGATGTTCGCGATCCTCTACGCGCTGATCGCCGCGATCGACAAGGTCTGACATGGAGATCGCCGCAATCAGCGGCGCCGACATTTTCGGGCTCGTCGCAACGGTCCTGGTCTGCGCCTATCTGCTGTACGCCCTGCTGCGCGGGGAGAGGTTTTAAGTGACCGTCTCCGGTTGGGTCACGATCTTCGGCTTCGCCACCATCCTCACGGTGCTGGCGCTGCCGCTCGGCCGCTACATGGCCGCGGTCTACACCGGTGAGCGCACGTTCCTCGATCCGGTCATGCGCTATCCCGAGCGCTTCTTCTACCGCGCCTTCCATGTCGATCCGCGTCGCGGGCAGGACTGGAAGCAGTACGCCAAGAGCCTGATCATCTTCTCGCTCGTCGGCTGGATCGCGCTGTACATCATCCTGCGCACCCAGGGGCTGTGGAGTTTCACCGGGCTGAACCCGATGGGCTTCCACTCGGCGCCATGGAACGTCACCTTCAACACGGTCTCGTCGTTCCTCACCAACACGAACTGGCAGTACTACGGCGGTGAGACGACGATGACCTACTTCAGCCAGATGGCTGGGCTCACCGTCCAGAACTTCCTCTCAGCGGCCGTCGGCATCGCCGTCGCCGTGGCACTGATCCGCGGGATCGTCAAGCGCGTCAGCGACCACGACTCCGCGGATGCGGGGCACCTCGGCAACTTCTGGCAGGACCTGATCCGCACGGTGCTCTACGTCCTGCTTCCGATCTCCTTCATCGTCGCGCTGGTCCTCGTCTGGCAGGGCTCGATCCAGAACTTCTCGCACTACCTGAGCTTCACCGGGATCACCCACCTCGGGCAGACGATCGCGATGGGGCCGGTCGCCTCGCAGGAGGCGATCAAGCTGCTCGGCACCAACGGCGGCGGTTTCTTCAACACCAACTCGGCGCACCCGTTCGAGAACCCGACGGGGTTCACCAACTTCGTCGAGATGCTGACGGTGTTGATCATCCCCGCGGCACTGGTGTTCGCCTACGGCCGCATGGCCGGCAACCGCCGCCAGGGGTACGCGATCTACGGAACGATGATGGTGATGTTCCTCGGCGCCGCGATCGTGTGCTACATCGCCGAGGCACACGGCTCGCCCGCGCAGCACGCGGCCGGCCTGCACACCGGCGTCGTCGCCGGCTCGAGCGGTGGAAACATGGAGGGCAAGGAGCAGCGGTTCGGCATCGCCGGCTCGGCCCTGTTCGACGTCGTCACGACGGTCACATCCTGTGGCGCCGTCAACAGCGCAATCGAATCGTTCACCGGCATCGGCGGCGCCGTCCCGTTCGCCAACCTGAGCGCTTCTGAGGTGATCTTCGGTGGCGTCGGCACGGGCCTCTACTCGATCCTTCTGTATGTCCTGCTCGCCGTGTTCATCGGTGGCCTGATGGTCGGCCGCACGCCGGAGTACATCGGCAAGAAGATCGAGGCCAGGGAGATCAAGCTGGTCGCCCTCGGCATCCTGATAACGCCGCTCGCGGCGCTGTTCTCGACCGCGCTGGCCACCGCGTCGAGCGCCGGCCGACAATCGATCTCGACGAACGCCGCCGGGGGGCCACAGGGTTTCAGCGAGACGCTCTACGCCTATCTGAGCCAGGCCAACAACAACGGCTCGGCGTTCGCCGGATACGGCGGATTCGTCCAGCCCAATGCCGGCAACCTCGGCTCGCACGGGATCACGTTCGCGAACCTGCTCGGCGGCTTCACCATGCTGTTCGCACGGTACGCCCCGATTCTGTTCGCGCTCGCCGTCGCCGGCGCCCTGGTGAGCAAACGCGTGAGCCCGGCCGGCCTCGGAACGATGCGGACCGACAACGGCACGTTCGTTGTCTTGCTGATCGGCGTGATCGTCCTCGTCGGCGCGCTCACGTTCTTCCCCGCCCTGCTGCTCGGACCGATCGTCCAGGGCCTGACCGGACACCTCTACTAGGGGACTACTGAAATGGCAATTCGCAAGGACGTCGTGACCTCGATACTCGCGGTCCTCGGACTGATCGTGTTCCTGGGCGTGCTCTATCCGCTCGTGATCACCGGCATCAGCCAGGTCGCGTTCCCGGGCAACGCCAACGGGCAGAAGGTCTACGTCGACGGCAGGCTCGTCGGCTCCAAGATCATCGGCCAGAACTTCAGCCTGCCGGTCATCAAGAACGGCAAGCCGGAACTGGAGAAGGGCGTGCCGGTGACCGTGATCGACCCGATGTACCTCCAGGGCCGGCCCTCGGGCACCACCCCGGCGTACAACGCGGCCGCCACGACGTTCGCCAACTACGGACCGAACAGCACCATCACCAAGGCCGCGATCGTCGCCAACATCAAGGCTTACATCACGCTCAACGGCAAGTACTACCCCGGCGGGCTGACCGCGGCCAAGGTTCCGGTTGACGCCGCGAACACGTCCGCTTCGGGGATCGACCCGCAAATCTCCGTCCGCAACGCTGACATCCAGTCCTACCGGATCGCGGCGCTGCGGCACCTGCCACGCGCGAAGGTTGTGGCACTGATCGACAAATACACCTCCGGACGGGGCCTCGGCTTCTCCGGCGAGCCCGGCGTCAACGTGCTCGAAGTGAACCTGGCGCTCAACCGCCTCTGATCGAAGGGACAGAGAACTGCCATGAGCACAAGCAACCCCGCCGTACCGGCTCCGGCCGCACCGACTCCGGGTGGGTCACAGCGTCAGGGGGTGTCGCTGTTCCGCGGCGACATCGCCAGGCGCGCGCTGATCGACAGCCTGATCAAGCTGGACCCGCGCGTCCAGATCCGCAACCCGGTCATGTTCGTCGTCGAGATCGGCGCCCTGATCACCACCGTGACATGGCTGATCCAGGTCTTCGGCGGCAAGGCGCTGGGTGGCAACGACCCCGCCTGGTACACGTTCACGATCGCGATCTGGCTGTGGCTGACGGTCGTGTTCGCGAACATGGCCGAGGCCTTCGCCGAGGGGCGCGGGCGCGCCCAGGCCGACACGCTGCGCTCGATGCGCCAGCAGACCGTCGCGACGATGGAGGACGGCTCGACTCGCCGGGCAGAGGAACTCGGCCGCGGTGACCGCGTCGTCGTCGTCGCCGGCGAGCTGATCCCCGGCGACGGCACCGTCACCGAGGGCATCGCATCGGTGGACGAGTCCGCGATCACGGGCGAATCGGCACCGGTGATCCGCGAGTCCGGCGGCGACCGCAGCGCGGTCACCGGTGGCACGCGGGTCCTCTCAGACCGCATCGTCGTCGAGATCACGCAGGAGCCCGGCCACTCGTTCCTGGACCGCATGATCGCGCTGGTCGAGGGCGCCGCGCGGCGTAAGACTCCCAACGAGATCGCGCTGAACATCCTGCTCGCGGGCCTGACGCTGATCTTCATGATCGTCGTCGCGACGCTGCGGCCGTTCGGCCTGTTCGCGGGCACGACGATCTCGGAGACGACGCTGATCAGCCTGCTGGTGGCGCTGATCCCGACCACGATCGGCGCACTGCTCTCAGCGATCGGCATCGCCGGCATGGACCGCCTCGTGCGCCGCAACGTGCTGGCGCTGTCCGGACGCGCGGTCGAGGCCTCGGGCGATGTCGACGTGCTCCTGCTGGACAAGACCGGCACGATCACGATCGGCAACCGGCTCGCGTCCGAGTTCGTGCCGATGCCGGGCGTCACCGAGGCGGAGCTCGCCGAGGTCGCCCAGCTCTCGTCGCTCGCCGACGAGACCCCGGAGGGCCGCTCGATCGTGGTCCTCGCCAAGCAGTACGGGATCCGCGAGCACGACATGGCGCAGCTGCACGCCGAGTTCGTGCCGTTCACCGCACAGACGCGGATGAGCGGTGTGGACATGGACGGCCAGCGGCTGCGCAAGGGCGCCGGCGACGCGGTCATCAAGATGGTTGAGGACGAGGGCGGCCGGCCACCGGCCGAGCTGCGCCCGGCGCTCGATCGCATCGCCGCCGAGGGCGGCACGCCGCTGGCGGTCGCGCGCAACAACCAGGTGCTGGGCGTGATCTACCTCAAGGACACCGTGAAGGAGGGGATGGCCCAGCGCTTCGAGCAGCTGCGGGCGATGGGCATCCGCACGATCATGATCACCGGCGACAACCGCCTGACCGCCAAGAAGATCGCGGAGGAGGCCGGGGTCGACGACTTCCTCGCCGAGGCCACGCCCGAGAAGAAGCTCGAGCTGATCAAGGAGCAGCAGGCCGAGGGCCGGATGGTCGCGATGACCGGAGACGGCACCAACGACGCCCCGGCGCTCGCGCAGGCGGACGTCGGCGTGGCGATGAACACCGGTACCCAGGCCGCGCGTGAGGCCGGCAACATGGTCGACCTCGACTCCAACCCGACGAAGCTCATCGAGATCGTCGAGGTCGGCAAGCAGCTGCTGATCACCCGCGGCGCGCTGACGACGTTCAGCATCGCCAACGACGTCGCGAAGTATTTCGCGATCCTGCCGGCGATCTTCGTCGCGACCTACGCCACCACCAAGGGTGGGAAGGGGCCGCTGCACGTGCTGAACATCATGAATCTTGGGACCCAGCACTCGGCGGTGATCTCGGCCATCATCTTCAACGCGATCGTGATCCCGTTGCTGATCCCGATCTCGCTGAAGGGCGTGTCGTACCGGCCCATCGGTGCGAGCGCGCTGCTGCGCCGCAACCTCTGGATCTACGGGCTCGGCGGCCTGATCGCGCCGTTCATCGGGATCAAGCTGATCGACCTTATCGTCCATAACATCCTGGGTGCGTGAGCTCGGCGGACGCAACCGAGCCTGAACGGGCTTCCTCGTCAGTCGGAGAGCAGCCGCGAGGCCGCCTCCGAGTGGTGATCGGCATGGCCGCGGGCGTCGGCAAGACGTACCGCATGCTGCAGGAGGGCCATGCCGAGAAGGAGGCCGGGCGAGACGTCGTGATCGGCCTGCTCGAAACCCACCGCCGCGCCGACACGGCGCGCATGGCGGAGGGTCTCGAGCTGCTCCCGCGCCGCCAGGTCGACTATCGCGGAACGCTCCTGGAGGAGATGGACCTCCCGGGGATCCTGCGCCGCGCGCCCGACGTCTGCCTGATCGACGAGCTCGCGCACACCAACGCGCCCGGGCTCGAGCACGCCAAGCGCTACGAGGACGTGGAGGACGTGCTCACGGCCGGCATCGACGTCCTCTCGACGATGAACGTCCAGCACCTGGAGTCGCTCAACGACCAGGTCGCGGAGCTCAGCGGGGTCCGCGTGCGCGAGACGATCCCGGACTCGCTGCTCGCCCGCGCTGATGAGATCGTCGTCGTCGACCTGACGCCGGAGGAGCTGCTCGGACGCCTGCGGGCCGGCAAGGTCTATCCGGCCGAGCGGATCGACGCAGCGCTCAACAACTTC
>WQWK01000068.1 GCA_009785395.1 Conexibacteraceae bacterium | reverse complement strand
GTCTACCGGATGAACGCCGAGCACCTCTCGAACGACACGCCGACGGTCTTCGAGTCGCTCGATGACAAGGGACTGCGGACGGCCGGCACCACCTACCTGATCTATCGCGGGCGCCACCAGCACGAGGTCGCACAGGAGTCCGCGCTCGCGCGCGTGGTCACCGCAACGCTGTTCCGGCGCACGATCTTCGGGCCGCAGGAGCTGTTCTACGCCGACCTCTACGCGAGCCGCCGCACCGGCTGCCGCGGGCAGCTGGGGATGCCGGGCGTGCGCGACCAGCACACCGGCTGCGTCGGCTCCTACCTGGTGGAGCACGACCTGTTCGACTTCATGCTGTTCTCGCTGCCCGACAACGACGCCTGGTCGCACAAGAACGGGCCGCATGCGCAGGTCACCTCGATCGCCGCCGCCGACCGCCAGATCGAGCGGATGATGCACGCCGGCGGTGGCACGGAGGCGTTCCTCGATCAGCATGCCGTGGTCGTGTGTTCCGACCACTCGCAGGCGCTGGTCGAGGAGCGGGTGCGGCTCGACCTTGCGCTCGACGGCTTCCACGTCGCGACCCCGAGCGCATCGCGATCGGTCGGGGCGGAGCTGGCGCTGAGTCCGTCGCAGCGCGGGGCGATGATCTACGCGCTGGACCCGGACCGGCGCGACGAGCTGGTCCGGCGGGTGGTGGGGGCGGTCTGCGAGCTCGAGGGAGTCGACCTGACGATGTGGTTGCATCGCGGTGGCGACGGTGGCCCGGGCGAGGACGATGCGCTCGAGGCGGTGATCCGCGCCCCCGGCGGCGCCGAGCTGCGGTTCGCGCCCGGCGGCGACGTCAGCGACCTGCGCGGCGAGCGCTGGAGCGTCGACGGCGACCTCGGCGTGCTGGTCGCGACTGTGCGCGACGGACGCTTCGAGAGCCCCGACTACCCGGATGCTTTGACCCGCGTGTGGTCGGCGCTGCGCTGCGAGAACGCCGGCGATGTGCTTTTGTCGGCCGCGCCCGGATACGAGTTCGTCGACTGGGGCGGCGCCGCCCACGTCGGCGGCGGCAGCCACGGCTCTTTGCATCGCACCGATTCTCTGGCCGCGCTACTCTGGTGCGGCACCGGGCCCGACTCGGGTGCGGCTCATGAGCAGTGGTCACTGCGGGACATCGCGCCGATGATCCGGGCGCACTTCGGGTAGGAAGCGCGGGCGCGGCCTAGAAAAGGCATACTGGCCCCGCGCGCCGCTATTCGTTAGAGACCGCAGTTTGCAGATAGGATTCGAGAAGAGTGCCCGACGAAATCATGTCCAGTCTTGAGCTTCCGCCCTCTGCTCGAGCCGTGAGCCGCCTGCGAAGCGCCTACCGGCGCTTCGCCTATGAGGTTCGCCACCCCGAGAACCACAAGCAGCTGGTCCGCTTCCTGTGCGTCGGCGCCTCGGGATACGTCGTCAACCTCGTCTCATTCCTCATCCTCGTGCACCCGCTGAGCGCGTCCGACAAGCTGGCGTTCGTGGTGGCGGCTGTGATCGCCGCGACCAACAACTTCATCTGGAACCGGCATTGGACGTTCCGGGCCAAGGAGGACCATCCGTTCCGCCAGGGCGTGCGATTCTTCCTCGTATCGTTCCTGGTGCTTCTCTTCGCGGCGGGCATCTACACCCTGCTGGTTCACTCCGTCGGGATCAGCCAGCACACCCTGGCGGACGGCATCGCCTGGATCATCGCCACGCCGCTGTCATTCGTGGTCCAGAAGCTCTGGAGCTTCAAGGCCTGATCCGCCCGGTGGGCCGGTCGGTGCGTGCGGTGGGCCGGCGACTCGCCACGGTCCTGCTGATCGTCTTCTGCGTGTCGGCGGCGGGCGTTGCCGCCGACCCGGCGATCGCCTCGGCGGCCGGTAACCCGCCGGGGCAGCCGGCCCCGCTCTCGGCGCCGCCCGGCACGCCGGTGCTGGTGCCGTCGATGACCACGCCGCCGCACGGCTTCCGTCTCACCGGCAACCAGGTGCTCGCCGTGGCCAAGCGCAACCCGACGGTGATTGCGGCGGTGAGGAAGCACCCGCACTGGGTCGCCTACGTCTACACGCGCGACGCCCCGGTCTGGCAGGTGAGCTGGTTCACGCCGCCGCCGCACCATCAGATCGAGCAGATCCAACTCTACGTCTCCGACGTGAGCGGCGAGGTCACACAGGTTTGGACCGGCTACCAGGTCGCCTGGACGATGGCGCGCGGGTACCCGGGGGCGTTCGGCCGCAAGATCAACGCGCTGTACGTGTGGCTGCCGCTCTGCGCGCTGTTCGTGCTGCCGTTCATCCCGTGGCGGCGGCGTCCGACGCTGTGGCACCTGGACCTGCTGATGCTGCTCGGGTTCTCGGTCTCGCTGGCGTTCTTCAACAACGCGAACCTCGGGTTGTCGGTGCCGCTCGTGTACCCGTTCATGATCTATCTCGTGGCGCGGATGCTGGCGATCGCCTGCGGACGCGGGCGCTCGCGCGAGCCGCTGCGCGTCTGGATCCCGACGCCGTGGCTGGCGATCGCGCTGATCTTCCTGATCGGCTTCCGGATCGGGCTGAACGTCACCAACTCCAACGTCATCGATGTCGGCTACGCGGGCGTGATCGGCGCCGACAAGATCATCCACGGCGACCAGCTGTACGGCCACTTTCCGTCCGATAACCCGTCAGGTGACACCTACGGGCCCGTGAACTACTACGCCTACGTCCCGTTCCGCTGGATCTTCGGCTGGAGCGGCGTGTGGGACAACCTGCCGGCCGCGCACGCCGCGGCGATCGCCTTCGACCTGATGACGATGCTCGGCCTGTTCGTGCTCGGCTGGATGGTGCGCGGCCCCACCGCGGGCATCGTGCTCGCCTACCTGTGGGCGGCGTTCCCGTTCACATCGTTCGTGCTGATGTCCAACTCCAATGACGCGCTCGTCGCGCTGCTGGTGATCGTCGCGCTGCTGGTGGTCCGCTCGGCGCCGGGGCGCGGGTTCATGACCGGGCTCGCCGGGCTCACCAAGTTCGCGCCGCTGGGGCTTGCGCCGCTGATGTGGCGTGGGGTCGGACCATCGCGTCCGGGTGTGCGCGGGACGGCTGCCTATGTGTACGGGTACGCGTTCGCGATCGTCGTGCCGTTCCTGGCGGTGCTGCTGTCGGGTGACTGGCACTGGTTCTGGCACGACACGATCGCCTACCAGGCCAACCGTCCGGCGCCGTTCTCGATCTGGGGACTGTGGGGCGGCACGAGCATGTCCCTGCGTTTTTTCGAGCGCGTTTGGCTCGGGGTCGTGATCGTGTTCGGGCTGGCGGTGCCATTCTGGCCGCGGGGCAACCGCACGGTCGTGGAGGTCGCGGCGTTGGCGGCCACGATCATCATCGGCCTGCAGATGGGGATCACCTACTGGTTCTACCTGTACATCGTCTGGTTCTTCCCTTTGGTGGTGATCGCTTTGGTGCTGGCGCATCCGGCGCGGCCGGGTGAGCGGGACTTCACCTTCGCGGAGTCGGAGCCGACGATGGTGGCGGCCGGCTGACGCTGGGCTCCGGCCCGAGTTGACGATGCCGGTGTGCTCCGTCAATGGCTTTAAAAGTCACGATATGTGACATTTAAAGGCGCTGACGCGGTTAAAGGCGCTGACGCGGTTCGAGGCGGGCTCAGAGTGGCTCCTGGACCCCCACGATCGAGTGCGCCCGCAGCGGCTCGTCCCCGCACTCGATCAGCGCGCCCTGGAGCCAGGGGTCGTCGTCGGAGGCCTCGAACCGCACCGGCATGCGCGTCAGCATCGAGTCGATCGCCTGCTGGCGCTTGACGCCGAGGACGCCGCCGCGGGCGCCGGTCATGCCGACGTCCGTGATGTAGGCGGTGCCGCCCGGAAGCACGCGCGCGTCGGCCGTCGGCACATGCGTGTGCGTGCCGACGACGGCGGTCACGCGGCCGTCCAGGTACCAGCCGAGGCCGACCTTCTCGCTGGTCGCCTCCGCGTGCATGTCGACGAGGATGTGATCTGCCTTGCCGCGCAGCGCATAGAGCGCCGCGTCGGCCTCGGAGAAGGCCGGCAGCGGGCTGTTCATGAAGAGGTTGCCCGCGAGCGAGACCACGCCCAGGCGCACGTCTCCCGCGGCATTGCTCACCACGCAGGTCCCGTGGCCAGGCTGGCCGCGCAGGAAGTTGGCGGGCCGCAGGATGCGCGGCTCGTTGTCCAGAAACCCGTAGACCTCGTTCTGGCGGTACGTGTGGTTGCCGAGCGTGATCACGTCGACGCCGGCCGCGAACATCTCGCGCGCGATCTTCGAGGTGATCCCGTGACCGCCGGCGGCGTTCTCGCCGTTGACGACCACGAAGTCGACCGGCGTACGCTCGCGTAAGCGCGGCAGCACCGCCAGGAGCGTCCGCCGCCCGGCGCTGCCGACGACGTCTCCCACGAACAGAATCCTGGCTCTGTCGGGCATACGCGCATACTCTCAGGAAGATGGAAGAGACGGAGATCCAGGCGGAGCCGCCCACCCAGGTCGAGGCCGAGCCGCCCACCCGGGTCGAGGCCGGGCCGGGCACCGACGAGCCGGAGCCCGAGACGCAGGCCTTCGCGCAGCAGCTCGTGGCGCCCGTGGTCGTTCCGCGTTGGGTGCAGCTCGTGCTGCTGCCGCTTGCGCTGCTGGGCCTGTACGAGCTCGCGCGCGGTGTCGGCTCGCTGGTGGTGATCGTGGTCGCGGCCGCCGTGATCGCGCTGATCCTCAACCCGCTCACGAAGCGACTTCAACGCGTGGTCCCGCGCCCGGTCGCGATCGTCCTCTCCTACATCTTCGTGCTGCTGTGCTTCGCCGCGGTCGCCGGGCTGCTGTCGGCGACCATCGCGAACCAGCTCACTCACATCACAGACAGGTTCCCGGAGTTCGTCAAGCGCATCAACACCGACCTCGTGAACATCCAGAACTTCCTGAACCACCACGGGATCAGGGTGCACTTCGCCCGGCAGGGCTCGAGCGCTCTGGACACCATCCAGAAGAAGGTGCTGTCGAGTTCGGGCTCGATCATCTCATTCTCGCGTGACGTGCTCACCAAGCTCGTGACGTTGTCGGTGGACCTGATCCTGACGTTCGTGCTGTCGGTCTACATGCTCGTGTACGCGAGCAGCATCGGCGCCCTGGTGCGGCGCTGGATGCCTCAGGGCGACGGCACCCCGGCGGATGACTACCCGCTGCTGATGCAGGAGGCGGTCTCCAGCTATGTCCGCGGGCAGCTCACGTTCAGCCTGATCATGGGCGCCAGCGCCGCGCTCGTGATGGAGGTGATGGGCCTCGTCGGCCTGTTCCCCGACGGCTCCAACTACGCGGTCTTCTTCGGGCTGTTCTACGGGCTGATGGAGCTGATCCCCTACATCGGCCCGATCATCGGCCCGATCCCGGCGCTGGTGGTGGCGCTCGCCACCAATCCGATCAGCGCGATCTGGGTGCTGATCGCGTTCGTGCTGCTGCAGCAGCTCGAGGGCCACCTGGTCGCGCCCCAGGTGTTCCGCATCTCCCTGCGCATCAACCCGATCATCGTGATCCTCGCACTGCTGATCGGCTACAAGCTCTACGGAGTCGCGGGGGCGCTGCTGGCGCTACCCGTCGCGACGATCATCCGCTCGACCGTCATCTACCTGCGCAGGCACCTCGTGCTCGAATCATGGTCAGCGGGACATCCGCGGCTCTGAGCGCCGAGCGGCTGACGCATCGCTTCGGTGAGCGGCTCGCGCTCGATGACCTCAGCTTTGATGTCGCGCCGAGCGAGCTGGTCGCGGTCATCGGCCCAAACGGCGCCGGCAAGACAACGCTTCTGTCGATCCTCGCCGGCGTTCTCACGCCCACCTCGGGCACGGTCCACCTGGATCGGCGCGGGCGGGACGAGCACGAGCCGATCGGGCGCAGCGTCGGTTGGGTGCCCCAGCAGCCGGCGCTCTACTCGAAGCTCACTGTCGCCGAGAACCTGATGCTGTTCGCCCGGCTCGAGCGCGTCGCCGACCCCGAGGCCACGGTCGAGCGCATGCTCGAGCAGACCGGTCTGCGTGAACGCGCGCACAACCAGGTGAAGGAGCTTTCCGGCGGCAACCAGCAGCGCGTCAACATCGCCCTCGGCCTGCTCGCGGAACCGCTTGTGCTGCTCCTGGACGAGCCCTCATCAGCGCTCGATCCGCGCCAGCGCGCCCGCCTGTGGGAGTTCATCGCCAACCTCTCGGACCACGGCACGAGCGTTGTCTACTCGACCCATGACGTGCTCGAGGCTCAGCACCACGCCGATCGCGTGCTCGCGCTCGACGAGGGCCGGCTCGTGTTCGTGGGCGCTCCCGCGGAGATGGACTGGAGCTACTGATGCCCGCAGGGAGCCGTCGGTGCGCTGGCTGCTGCTGAAGGACCTGCGCATCCTGCGCCGCTCACCGGTGCTGAGCGGGACGCTCGTGATCTACCCGATCGTGATCGCGCTGCTGATCGGGTTCGCGCTCTCCAGCCCGCCCGGCAAGCCGCGCGTCGCGATCTACAGCGGGGTGGCCAACGGCCACCGTCAGATTGCGCTCGGCTCGCAGCGGATCGACGTCGCCCGCTATGCGCGCGAGCTCTACCGATCGATCGATCCGCTGCACGCTCGTTCACCGGCGCAGGCGGTCGCCGACGTGCGCGCCGGTCGTGCCCTGGCGGCGCTGATCATCCCGCCGGACATCGATCAGCAGATCCAGCAGTTGATCCAGCATGGCACGGGCAACCCGACCGTCCAGGTCGTGCTGAACAGCCGCGACCCGCTCGAGCGCCAACTCGTTCACCAGGCGCTCCAGACCCAGGTGGACAAGGTCCAGGCGGCGATCTCGAAACAGCTCATGCGGCTGGTGCTCGCCGACCTCCAGAAGGTGCTGAGCGGCGGCACCGTCAGCTTCTTCGGGCAATCCGTGAACCTGCTCGGGCTCAGGGGCGCGCGGGCGATCGTGCAGGACACGATCGACTCGCTGCCGGCCGGCTCGGGCCTGGCGCCCGCGCTCAGGCAGGTGGTCGACTTCGCCAACGTCGCGATCGACGGGCTCACACTCGCCGGTCCGGACGTGGGCGGCGTGACGACCCCGCTGACCGTCCAGCAATCCGACCTCAACGGCCGCGCGACCCCGGCATCCGCATACGCCGTCGCGATCGCGACGGTGGTGCTGCTGATGTTCGTGACGCTGCTGCTCGGGGCCGGCATGTTGGCCCTCGAGCGCTCCGAGAACGCCTACCGGCGGCTGGTTCCCGCGCTGGTGCGGCCGCAGTCGCTACTGGCGGAGAAGGTGCTTCTCGCCGCCGCCTGCGCGCTGGCGATGACGCTGGCGATGGCGGCCGCGATCTCGGCCCTGATCGCGCTCGATTGGTCGCGGTTCGAGCTGTGGGTGCTCGCGCTGGCGGTCGGCGGGGTCGCCTTCGCCGCGCTGGGTGTCGCCATCGGCGCGCTGGCCCGCGACGTCAGCGTCGCGTCGCTGCTCGCGTTCCTGATCTCGCTGCCGATCGCGTTCATCGCGCTCGTGCCCAGCACGTCGGTCTCGAGTGGCCTGTCCACGGTGCTCAACGTGATCTCGTTCGTGTTCCCGTTCCGGGCGGCGCTGCAGGCCGTCGCGAACGCGTTCAGCGGCACCGCACCTGCGATCGGGCTGCCGCTGCTGCACCTGGCGGTGCTGGCGGTGATGTTCGCGGGTCTGGCGCGGGTGGCGCTCAGCGCTGGCCGGTGACGCGCATGAAGCGCCACACGCACCAGATGCTGATCAGGATCAGCACGATCGGCGGGAAGAAGCTGGTGACGCCCGCGACCGCGAGCACGAATGTGACGATGCCGGCGACGCCGGTGCCGCCGCCGAACAGGACCAGCCGGTACGCCTCTTTCTCCCGGTCGCGGCGCGGGCGGTAATCGCCGCGCTTCTGAAGGTCCGCCATTGTTCTGGGGAATCCTACCGATGCTTCCGCCCACCAGATATGACCGCCAAGGCATGTGCGGGCGCGCTTGCGGTCCGGCGGGGCGGCGCCGCCGGGGGCACCACCCCCTTCAAACACGCCTCCACATGTCTTGCAGAAGTGTGTCGCCGTGTCACGACTCTGTGGCAAACGTCAACCCGGCGGGACGTTTTCCACGCGTCTGTGACTCCACGGCACACTTTCGTCACATGTGTGGAGGCCTGTTTGAGAACACCCCACACCTGCCCGGCCCTGCCTGCGCAAGCTGCAACCGTGGGCACAAGTCATCTAGCGTCTAGCGGCATGACCGAACCCGAACTGACCCACGTGCTGCTCTATCAATACGTCCCGGACATGGCGGAGCGGCGCACTCCGTACCGCGAGGCCCACCTTCACGAACTCCAGGCGCTGCGCGCCGCCGACCAACTGATCGTGGCAGGCGCGTACGGCGATCCGGTGTCCGGCGGTGTGATCGGATTCAAGGGGCTCACGCGGCAGGAGGTCGAGGACTGGGCCGATGCTGACCCCTATACCACCGCCGGGCTGGTGGTGGAGCGCCGCGTCGAGCCCTGGAAGCTCGTCTGACCGGCCATCGGCTCGCCTGACCGCCGCAGTCGGCTGCCCGGGCCTGAGGCGTATCCTCGGACAGAGAATGGCTTTTCCCCAGACCCGCATGCGCAGGCTGCGCGCCACCCACGAGCTGCGCGGCCTGGTACGCGAGACGCGGCTCGCCGCGGCTGATCTGGTGTATCCGCTGTTCGTCGCGGCGGAGCTCGGCATGGCCGCAGACGTCGAGCCGAGGCGTGAGCCGATCTGGACGATGCCCGGCATCGACCGGCTGTCGGTGGCCGCGGCCGTCCAGGAGGCCGGCTCCGCGCAGGAGCTCGGAATCCCCGCGGTGATCCTGTTCGGGATCCCGCAGGCCAAGGACGCTGAGGGCTCGGGGGCCTACGACGACGAGGACGGGATCGTCCAGCTCGCCACGCGCGCGATCAAGCGCGCGCACCCGGAGCTGATCGTGATCACCGACCTGTGCCTGTGCGAGTACACGGACCACGG
>WQWK01000067.1 GCA_009785395.1 Conexibacteraceae bacterium | reverse complement strand
GATCATCTTCTCGGCGCTGCAGGCCTGGAACGGCTTCCTCTTCCCCCTGATCCTGACCCAGTCCGACAGCGTGAAGGTGTTCACGCTCGGCCTGTTCGACTTCAACACGGCCAACTCGGTCGACGCACCGGCGATCTGCGCCGCCGTCGTGCTCTCGATCATCCCGATCCTGCTCGTCTATCTATTTGCCCGCCGTGCCCTGATCCAGGGCCTGATGGGCGTCGGTGGTAAGTGATGTCAGCTGATCCGGTACCGCACGGCGCCCTGGCGCCGTGGCACGACACCGCACTCACGGCGCAGGCGCGCGTCGATGCGCTGATCGCGGCGATGACTCTGCCCGAGAAGCTCGCCCAGCTCTACGGGGTGTGGGTCGGCGCCTCGCCGGTCGGGGGCGACGTTGCCCCCTTTCAGCACGAGCTGACGGGCGGCGTCGACTTCGACGCGGTGATCCGCGACGGCCTCGGCCAGCTCACGCGGCCGTTCGGCTCCGCACCGGTCGATCCGGCCGTCGGCGTGGTCTCGCTCGTGCGTGCTCAGCGCCGCATCGTCGAGGCCGGCCGCCTCGGGATTCCAGCGCTGGCGCACGAGGAGTGTCTGGCCGGGTTCACCGCCTGGGGTGCGACCGCCTACCCGGTGCCGCTTTCATGGGGAGCGACCTTCGACCCGGCGCTGATTGGGGAGATGGCGACGCGGATCGGCGCGAGCATGCGCTCGGTCGGCGTGCACCAGGGCCTCGCGCCGGTGCTCGACGTCGTCCGCGATCCCCGCTGGGGCCGCGTCGAGGAGACGATCGGCGAGGACCCCTACCTGGTCGGCACGGTCGCCAGCGCCTACATCCGCGGGCTCGAGAGCACCGGGATCATCGCCACGCTCAAGCACTTCATCGGCTACTCCGCATCGCGGGCGGGGCGCAACCTCGCGCCGGTCTCGATCGGGCCGCGCGAGTTCGCGGACGTGCTGGGACTGCCGTTCGAGATGGCCTTGCGCGAGTCCGGCGTGCGCAGCGTGATGGCGGCCTACGTCGAGGTCGACGGGATCCCAGCGCACGCCGACCGCGCGCTGCTCACGGGCCTGCTGCGGGACACCTGGGGCTTTCAGGGCACGGTCGTCTCCGACTACTTCGGCGTCACCTTCCTGCGCACCCTGAACGGGATCGCCGCCGACGACGCTGAGGCGGCGGTGGCGGCACTGTCCGCCGGTGTCGACGTCGAGCTGCCGACCGTCAGCGCCTACGGCGGGCCGCTCGCGGCCGCGGTGCAGGCCGGCCAGATCGACACCGACGTGATCGACACCGCCGTGCGGCGCGTGCTGCTGCAGAAGCTGGAACTCGGCCTGCTGGATGCCGACTGGGATCCGCTGCCCGAGGGCTTCAGCGAGGCCGACCTCGACGACGCCGAGGCCGTGCGCGGAAGGCTGACGCTTGACACCAAGGCGGATCGCGCGCTCGCACGACGCGTCGCCGAAGAGGCCGTGGTCCTGCTCAAGAACGACCGGACGCTGCCGCTCGAGGACACCGCGGGCAAGCGGATCCTGGTTGTGGGGCCGACGGCCGACGACAGCATCACGATGCTGGGCTGCTACTCGTTCCCCAGCCATGTCGGCGGGCTGCACCCAGACGTGCCGATGGGCATCGAGATCCCGACCGTGCTCGACGGCATCCTCGCCGAGTTCCCGCTGGCTGAGATCACCTACACGCTTGGCGCCACGATCGACGGCGACGACATCGCCGGGATCGCGCCGGCCGTCGCCGCGGCCAGCGAGGCCGACCTCGTGATCGCGCTGCTCGGCGATCGCTCCGGCCTGTTCGGGCGCGGAACCTCCGGCGAGGGCTGCGACGCGGCGTCCATGCGCCTGCCGGGACGCCAGCAGGACCTGCTCGAGGGGCTGCTCGACACCGGGACGCCCGTGGTCGCGGTGCTCGTCGAAGGACGGCCATACGCGCTCGGCACGGCGCCAGCGCGGGCGGCGGCGATCATCGCCTCGTTCTTCCCGGGCGAGGAGGGCGCGAGCGCGATCGCCGGCGTCCTCAGCGGCCGCGTCGAGCCCTCGGGGCGCCTGCCGGTCAGCGTGCCGGCCACGCCCGACGCACAGCCCCACACCTACCTCGGGTCGCCGCTCGCGCAGCGCAGCGGCACCTCCAACCTCGATCCGACGCCGTGCTACGCGTTCGGCCACGGCCTCTCCTACACGAGCTTCGAATGGGGCGCGCTGACGGTCGAGGGCGAGGCTGCCGAGTCGGTCGCGGCCGAGATGCCGGCGGCGGAGGTCACACCGGCGGCCACGACCACCACGGCCGGGTCGCTGACCGTCGGCCTCACGGTACGAAACACCGGCCAGCGGGCCGGTGTTGACGTGATCCAGCTGTACCTGCGCGACCCTGTCGCCTCGGTTGCGCGGCCCGTGAACCGGCTGATCGGTTACACGCGCGTGGCGCTCGAGGCCGGGGAGAGCGCGACCCTCACATTCACCGTGCCGGCGGAGGTCAGCGCGTTCAGCGGCCGCGACGGTTCTAAGATCGTTGAACCGGGAGCCCTGCAGCTAAGCTTCGGCGCCTCCAGCGACGATCTCCGGCTGATCGCTGCGGTCGAGCTGACCGGTGAAACCAGACTTGTAGACCACACCCGTGAGCTTCATTGCGAGGTTCGGGTGAAGGAGGAGAAGCCCGAATGGCAACCGTAGTCTTCGACAAGGCAACCCGGATCTATCCGGGCGCGACCACGCCGGCCGTGAACGCGCTCGATCTGCACATCGCAGACGGCGAGTTCCTGGTCCTGGTGGGCCCGTCGGGCTGCGGCAAGTCGACCTCGCTGCGCATGCTGGCCGGGCTCGAGGATGTCACCGAGGGTGGCGTCCTGATCGGCGACCGCGACGTCACGAGCGTGCCGCCGAAGGACCGTGACATCGCGATGGTCTTCCAGAACTACGCGCTGTATCCGCACATGACCGTCGCCGACAACATGGGCTTCGCGCTGAAGATCCAGGGCGTGAGCAAGGACGAGCGCAAGCGGCGGGTCGAGGAGGCGGCAAAGCTGCTCGACCTCCAGGATTACCTCGGCCGCAAGCCCAAGGCGCTGTCCGGCGGCCAGCGTCAGCGTGTCGCGATGGGCCGCGCGATCGTCCGCAACCCGCAGGTGTTCCTGATGGACGAGCCGCTCTCGAACCTCGACGCCAAGCTCCGTGTGCAGACCCGCACGCAGATCAGCTCGCTGCAGCGGCGGCTCGGTGTGACCACCGTGTACGTGACCCACGACCAGGTCGAGGCGCTGACGATGGGTGACCGCATCGCGGTGCTGAAGGACGGCGTGCTGCAGCAGGTCGGGGCTCCGCGCGAGCTCTACACGGCTCCGGTGAACGTCTTTGTGGCCGGGTTCATCGGCAGCCCCGCCATGAACCTGCTGCCCGGCGCGGTGCACGACGGTGGCGTGAAGTTCGGCTCGATGCTGATCCCGGTCGAGCGCGACTCGCTCGCCGGTGGCGGCTCGGACAGCGTCACAGTGGGTGTTCGGCCCGAGGACATCGAGATCCTCGCGGACGGTGCCACGGGCCTGGAGGTAACCGTCGACCTCGTCGAGGAGCTCGGCGCCGACGGCTACGTCTACGCCCACGGCGACCAGGACGGCCAGCGCGTGGACATCGTCGCGCGCGTCAGCGGCGGCCTGTACCCGCAGCTCGGCGAGACGCTGAGCCTGGGCGCCAAGCCCGACCGGGTGCACATCTTCGACGCCGCGAGCGGCGAGCGGCTGAACGGGCCCGTGAAGCTCGCCGGGAACCGCCTGGGCGGCGCCGCGTCTTCTTCGCAGGGCGACGCTGCGCCCGAGTCGCAGGGCGGCGCGGAGCCGGCGCTACAGGGCTGAGCCCGGCGCGTCGGTGAGCGCCGACACCAGGCTCTGGAGCGCAGCGGGGCTGTGGTCGGTGCGCACGTGCTCGCGCGGCTGCAGCCAGTCCTCCGGGGCGGCGGTGCCGCCGTCGCTCGTGAAGACGTGCGTGTAGGCGTCCCGTTGCAGCACGTCGAGGACGAACTCGTCGTAGTCCCCGAAGGGGATCGCGAGCGTGGTGGGGGTGGTGCCGGTGAGCTCCTCCAGCAGCAGGCGGCCGGAGCGCACCTCATGCTCCAGTGACGGACGATCGAGCTCGGTGAACCGGTGATGGTGGAGCCCGTGGTTGCCGATCGTCATGCCCGCGGCGACGAGGTCTTTGAGGTCTGCCTTGGTCATGCGTCCCGGTTCGCCGAGCCAGCCGGGGACGATGAAGAAGGTGGCGGTGAGGTCGCGCTGCTGGAGCGCGGGCAGGGCGACGTCGATGTCAGTGCTGTTGCCGTCGTCGAAGCTGAGCCTGATCGCGTCGCGGTGGGCCGCCGCCAGGTCCAGCGCAGCCTCGAAGGTCTCGTGCTTGGCCCAGAGCTCGCGCTCGCCCTCGCCGAAGTCGCGGCCGATCGGCCGGCCGATGCCGTGGAAGTTGAGGTTGAGGATCCTTGGTGGTTGCGTCATCTCTACGTGCATGATCCCCGGTTCGTTGCGGATTTGATTCGTTATTACGTACTACGGCCGCAAAGAACGGTTGAGCCGCGCTCTCACCTAGACTCGACGGTCCGTGTCCGCAGGCCCCTCTCTCTACAGACGCCACCGCCCGCGCACGTTCGCGGACGTGGTCGGCCAGGAGCACGTGGTGCGCACGCTCTCACACGCGGTGGAGCGCGACCAGATCCACCACGCGTACCTGTTCGTCGGCTCCCGCGGCACCGGCAAGACGAGCATGGCGAAGATCCTCGCCGCCTGCCTGAACTGCGTGAACGGACCGACCGTGACGCCGTGCGGGGTCTGCGACTCGTGCATCGCGATCGCCAACGCCACCTCGCTCGACGTGATCGAGATGGACGCGGCCTCCAACAACTCGGTCGATGACATCCGCGAGCTGCGCGAGAAGGTCGCCTACGCGCCCGTCTCGGGCCGCCACAAGGTCTACATCCTGGACGAGGCGCACATGCTCTCGACCCAGGCCTGGAACGCCTTTCTGAAGACCTTGGAGGAACCGCCCCCGCGGACGGTGTTCGTGCTCGCCACCACGGAGGCGCAGAAGGTGCTGCCGACGGTCGTCGACCGCTGCCACCGCTTCGACTTCGGCCGGCCCTCCGCCGAACAGGTGGCGACCGTGGTGCGGCGCGTGGCGGCGTCCGAGCAGATCCAGATCGATGACGGCGCCGCCGCCCTGATCGCCCGTCACGCGACCGGCTCGTTCCGCGACGCGCTGGGGACGCTGGAGCAACTGGTCACCTACGCCGGCGACGAGACCATCAAGCCCGAGGATGTGCTTGCCGTGCTGGGGGTCGCCGATGCCGAGCAGCTGTTTGGCGCTGTCGACGCGATCGCTGCCTCCGACCCCGCCGGCGCCCTGCGCGCCGCCGCTGCGCTCGCCGGGTCCGGGCGCGATCCCGGTCAGGTGCTGCGCGACCTCGAGGTCCACGCGCGCGAGCTGCTGACCGTGCAGATCCTCGGCGGCGAGGTCCCGGCCGAGCTGCGGGTGACGCCCGAGCGGGACGCACGGCTCGCCCGGCAGGCGTCGTCGCTTGCGCAGACCGACGCCGTCCGCCTGCTCGAGCTCGTCTCCGCGGCCCTGGAGGCGACCGCCAACGGCGCCCAGCCCCGCATCCAGCTCGAGCTCGTTCTGATCAAGGCCGCCGCGCCGGAGGTGGACCCGTCTGTTTCAGCGCTCATGGCTCGGATTGAGCGGTTGGAGAGAGGTGGGGTGCGTGCGGTGACTCCACCCGCCGCTCCGGCCCCGGCGCAAAGCGCGAGGGCCGTCGCTGCGGATGAAGCACCGCCAGCTCCGGAGCCGCCACACGCCCATGAGCCCGAGGAAAGGCTGACAAGTGAGCCCGTGCCTGCCGAGATCGCGACGGCCGCGGCGGACGCTCCCGGCCTCCAGCGGCAGCAGAACAGCGCCGAGGCTGTTCCTCCCGCGACGATCGAGTCTTCTGAAGCGGCAATCTCCCTTGCCGTTTCAGACGACCCGCCGGCACGGGACACCACCGCCGCCACTTCCAGTGTCGACGAGATGAGGCGCATGTGGCCAGCCGTGATCGAGCTGGTGCGAGGCGGCAACGCGATGCTCGGGGTGCTGCTCGAATCAGCACGGCCCACTGCCGTCAGCGAGCGCGAGCTGGTTCTGAGCTTCCCGGCCGAGGCGGCGTTCTACAAGCGCAAGGCCGAGCAGGACGACTATCGCCGCGCGACCGCCGAGGCTGTCCGTAACGTCACGGGCACCGCCCTGGTGCTGCGCTACGAGCTCTCTGATGCGCCCACCGAGGAGCCCGGCCCCGAGCCGGAGGTTGAGTTCACGCCGATGAGCGATGACGAGCTGGTACAGAAGTTCGTCGACGAGTTCGGCGCTGAAGAGATCCTGCAAGACGACCACGAAGGGGGGAGCTGATGCCCCAGCCGAACATGCAGCAGATGATGAAGCAGGTCCAGAAGATGCAGGCCGACATGGCGAAGGCTCAGGAGGAGCTCAAGCACGCGACGGTCGAGGCGTCAGCCGGCGGCGGGGCCGTCACCGTCGAGGTCACCGGCGACCTCGTGTTCAAGTCGCTGACGATCGCCCCCGAGGCGATCGATCCCGATGACGCCGAGATGCTCTCGGACCTGGTGCTGGCAGCCGTCAACCAGGGTCTGCAGCAGGCCCAGGATCTGGCTGCGCAGAAGCTCGGCGCCGTGACCGGCGGCCTCGGTGGGCCCGGCGGGCTCGGCGGCCTGGGACTGCCCGGGTTCTGATCCAAGTGCAGGAGGAGGGTTCTGAGACGTTGAGGACCGCCGCTTGAGCACCTACGCGGCGCCGCTCCAGCGGCTGATCACCGAGCTCTCGAAGCTTCCCGGCGTTGGCGGCCGCACGGCGCAGCGGCTCGCGTTCCACCTGCTGCGGGCGAGCGAGGAGGACGCCTTTGCGCTGGCCGAGGCGATCCGCGAGGTGAAGCTCAAGATCGGCTTCTGCGAGATCTGCTTCAACCTCGCCGAGGGCCCGCGCTGCCGGATCTGCGAGGACGAGCGCCGCGACACCGACCTGATCTGTGTCGTCGAGGAGCCCGTCGACGTGATCTCGATCGAGCGCACGCACGAGTTCCGCGGGCGCTACCACGTGCTCGGCGGCGCGCTCTCGCCGATCGACGGGATCGACCCCGAGGATCTGAAGATCGAGCAGCTCTACGCGCGCGTGCGCGATCCCGCCCAGCCGGTGCGCGAGGTCGTGATCGCGACCAACCCGACCACCACCGGCGAGGCGACAGCGCTGCACATCGCCGCCGGCATCCGCGCGATCGCACCCGACATCAGCGTCACGCGCCTGGCATCCGGCCTGCCGGTCGGCGCCGACCTCGAATATGCCGACGAGCTCACGCTCGGCCGCGCCTTCTCGGGCCGCCGCGCCCTGTGAAACCCCTTCTGCGACCAGGGGTTGTTGACGTTTGTGCCCTATATCTACACAAACGTCAACAACCCCCCGAGAAGGCGCGGCTCGGGCCGCCGCGCCCTGTAAGCCGCAAACCGGCATGACTTCGTAAGCTCAGGGCAGATGTCGTCCCAGCCCACAGTTGTCATGAAATTCGGCGGTACCTCGGTCGCCGACGCCGAGCGGATCAAGCGTGCCGCCACCCGCATCGTGGCCAAGCGCGAGGACGGCCAGCGGGTCGTCGCGGTGCTGTCGGCGCGCGGCCACACGACCGACGAGCTGATCAAGGCCGCCGAGGAGGTCTCACCCAACCCGGACCCGCGGGAGATGGACATGCTGCTCTCGACGGGCGAGCGCATCTCCTGTGCGCTGTGCGCGATGGCGATCAACGACCTGGGCCACAGGGCGATCAGCCTGACCGGCTCGCAGGCCGGGATCGTGACGGACACGAGCCACACCAAGGCCCGCATCCTCGACGTCCGCGCCGACCGCATCGTCGAGGCCCTGGAGGAGGGCATGATCGTGCTCGTCGCGGGCTTCCAGGGCGTGTCCACGAGCCGCGACGTGACCACCCTGGGCCGCGGGGGCTCGGACACGACCGCGGTCGCCCTGGCCGCGGCCGTCGGCGCCGACGTGTGCGAGATCTACACCGACGTCAGCGGCGTGTTCAGCGCCGACCCGCGGATCGTGCCCGACGCGCGCAAGCTGCCCCAGGTGAGCTTCGAGGAGATGCTCGAGATGGCAGCCTCCGGCGCCAAGGTGCTGCAGTTGCGCTCGGTCGAGTACGCGCGCACGCACGGCGTGCGCATCCACTGCCGATCCAGCTTTGAGGACGGTCCCGGTACCGTTGTGATTGGAGAAGACGAGACCATGGAACACCCGCTGATCACCGCCGTGACGCACTCGACCGAGGAGGCTCGGATCACGCTGGTCGGCGTCCCGGACCGCCCCGGCGCGGCCGGCATGATCTTCACGGCGCTCGCCGACGCCAATGTCAACGTCGACACGATCGTCCAGAACGACCCGCGCAGCGAGGGTGCCGACGCCGAGGTCACGTTCACGCTCGGCGCCGAGGACCTGCGCATCGCCGAGGCCGCGCTCGCCCCGATCGTGGCCGAGCTCGGCATCAACAGGGTCGACCAGGACCCGGAGGTCGGCAAGGTCTCGATCATCGGCGCCGGCATGCGCTCACACCCGGGCGTCGCCGCCAGGGTCTTCGAGGTGATGGGCCACGAGGGGATCAACATCGAGATCATCCACACCTCGCCGATCAAGATCACCTGCCTGATCCGCGCCGAAGCGGTGCCCCAGGCCGTGCGCGCGCTGCACCACGCGTTCGATCTCGGCGACGACGACATCCGGGCCGAGAGCGGCCTGGGGGAGGAGGCACGGTGAGCGCTGATAGCTCCGCCAGTGGCCCGCTGGCCACTGGCGTCGAACAACGCTCCGGCTACACGATCGCCATCGTGGGCGCCACAGGCGCCGTCGGCACGGTGATGCTGCAGTGCCTGAAGGAGCGCGGGCTCGACCAGGGCAACGAG
>WQWK01000066.1 GCA_009785395.1 Conexibacteraceae bacterium | reverse complement strand
GCTCGAGCGCGCCGTGCTCTGCGGCCGCGCGCTGCTCGACCGCGATCCCGGGCTCAGCGAGCCGGAGCACGCGCTGCTTGCCGCAGAGCTACCTCAGATCCTGGCGTGAGCGTGGCGTGAGCGCGTGAGGGTCGTGGCGGGGAAGTACAGGGGCAGGACGCTGCGAGCGCCGCATGGGGGGCAGACGCGGCCGACATCCGATCGCGTGCGCGAGGCCCTGTTCTCGATCCTGGCCACGGTCGACGGCGCAGAGGTGCTCGACCTGTTCGCGGGCTCGGGTGCGCTCGGGATCGAGGCTCTGTCACGCGGCGCCGCGCGCGCCACCTTCGTCGACTCGGCGGCCGCCGCCGCCGCCGTGATCAGGGAGAACCTGGAGCACCTCGGCCTGCGGGCCGAGGTGCTCCGCATGCCGGCGCTGCGGGCGCTCGCTTGCACACCGGTCGCCGACCGTCAATACGATCTGGTCTTCCTCGACCCCCCATATCGAATGGCGAGCTCTCTGGGCCCTGAGTTGTCGAGCGCGCTGCCGCCCGTCCTGTCCCCGGAGGCCAGGGTCGTGGCCGAGAGCGATCGACGCGCACCCCTGGCGCTCGACCTGCCGCTCCTGCGGGAGCGGCAGTACGGAGACACCCTGATCCGAGTCCATGCCGCCCGATAACCGAATCGCTATCTGTCCCGGCTCCTACGACCCGGTCACCAACGGCCACCTCGACATCATCTCGCGGGCGGCGGCGATGTTCGACAAGGTGATCGTGGCCGTGGTCAACCTGCCGTGGCGCAAGGGCTCGACGCTGTTCAGCGTCGATGAGCGGATCGCCTTCATCTCGCACGCCACGCAGCACCTCGGCAACATCGAGGTCGAGCCGTTCAGCGTGCTCACCGTGGAGTTCGCGCGGGAGCGCGGTGCCCGCGCGATGGTGCGCGGACTGCGCGCCACATCCGACTTCGAGTACGAACTCGAGCTCAACCAGCTGAACCGCGTTCAGGCCCCCGAGATCGAGTCCGTTTACCTGATGGCCTCGGCGAAGTACAGTTTCATCAGGTCGAGCGGTGTGAAAGAACTCGCCACGTTCGGGGGCCGGATCGAGGGTCTGGTACCGGAGGAGGTTGCCGAGGCCTTGAAGGAACGAATTGGCCGCTGACGAAAAAGAGGATCGCGATGGACGTACTCGTACTCATCGACAAGCTTGACGATCTCGTGCACAACGCGAAGCCGATGCCGCTTACGGATCAGGTGCGCGTTGACAAGGAGGAGATCTACGACATTCTCGACCAGATGCGCGCGACGATCCCCGAGGAGATCAAGCAGGCGCGCTGGATCGTGAAGGAGCGTCAGGAGATGCTGGCCGAGGCCAAGCGTGAGGCCGAGCGCATCGTGAAGGAGGCGCGCGACCGCCAGGACCGGCTGATCTCCCAGCAGGAGGTCACCAAACAGGCCGAGAACGCGGCCGAGGACATCATCGAGGACGCGCGGGCGCGCGAACGGGAGATCCGGCTCGGCGCCGAGGACTACGCCGACGAGATTCTCAACACGCTCGAGGTCAACCTCTCGAAGTTCATCGCCGCCGTACAGCGCGGACGCGATCGCCTCGCGGGCAAGGACGAGCCCGCCGAAGTCGCCTAAAGCGGCAGGGGCTCGCACGATCGAACCTCCGTTCGATCGTTCCGTCCGGGCCGGGCGCGACACTCATTGAATGAGTGTTGTTTGGCTGTTCGTCGGATTGATAGCCGGCGCGGGTGTGACTGCGCTGGTGATGCGTGAGCGCATCCGCGCGTTGCGTGACGGCCAGGCGCAGATGGCCGACTCATTCAAGGCGATGAGCGCCGAGGCGCTGGACGCCAGCGTCAAGCAATTGACCGAGCTGGCGAGGTCCCAGCTGCAGGCCGGCAATGCGCAGGCAAAGGGTGAGATCGACAAGCGCAGCCTTGCGGTCGAGCAGATGGTCAGGCCGATCGCCGAGCAGTTGCAGCGGGTCGACCAGCAGCTGCTCGCGCTCAACAGGGAACGCCATGAGTCGCGCGGGATGCTCGCGCAACACCTGCGCAATCTGACGGAGAGCAACGACAAGCTGCGGACCGAGACGGGCGCGCTGGTCACGGCGCTGCGCAAGCCCAATACGCGTGGACAATGGGGCCAGATGCAGCTGCGCAAGGTCGTCGAGCTGGCCGGCATGGTGCCGCACTGCGACTTCAACGAGCAGGCGAGCTTTGACGGGGACGAGCGGACGCTGCGCCCCGACCTGGTGGTCAACCTGCCCGGCGGCAAGCACGTCGTGGTCGACGCCAAAGCGCCGCTGCAGGGCATTCTCGACGCGTATGAGGCACCGGACGAGCAGACCCGCGCTCAGCACCTGCAGGCGCACGCGCGGTTGCTGCGACGCCACGTCAAGCAGCTCTCGGACAAGGCCTATTGGGCCGGGATGGATTCGACCCCGGACTTCGTCGTCCTGTTCCTGCCGGGCGAGCACCTCTACGGCGCCGCGCTCGACGCCGACCCCGAGCTGATCGAGGACGCGATGGGGCGCCGGGTGCTGATCGCGACGCCCACCACGCTGCTCGCGCTCCTGCACTCGGTCGGCTACGGCTGGCAGCAGGAGCGGGTCGCCGAGTCTGCGCTGGCGGTCTCGGAGCTCGGGCGCGAGCTGCACGGCCGGCTCGCGAAGCTGTCATCGCTGATCGCGACGCTGGGCGGCCGGCTAAACAGCACGGTCAAGGCCTACAACGAGACCGTCGGCTCCTATGAGGCGCGTGTTCTGCCGAGCGCGCGGCGCTTCGCCGAGCATGGCGCCGTGGCGAGTGGGGCTGAGCTCGCGGTGGTCGAGCAGATCACCCAATCGGCGCGTGACGTGCGGCTGGCCCCCGATGACGAGCAGGCTGCGGCCGCCGTCGAGGAGGCGGACCGGCCGCGGGCGCTGTTCGAGGAGTCGCCCCCCGGTGTCGTCGCGCGGCGGCTACGGGCCGCCGAGTAGGGGTGGGGGCTCGACGGGCGCTTCGGCACCGGTCCCGGTCGCCGTGCTCGCGGCGGCTGGCGCCTGGTACAGGGGAGTCATGGTGCGCACGCTCTCGCGCAGGTCGCGGCCCTTGGTCCACTCGCGCCCGGCGTGCTCCATGCGAGCCATCAGCACCCGGTCCGTGACGAGCTGACGCGTGACCTCGACGAGTTCCGGGATGTCGAGGGCGACGAGGGCCAGCTCGCGGCGCACCATCTCGTCCGTGGAGGCCTTGCCGTGGCCGGCCAGCGGCTGGAACGCGATCACGGGCCGCGGGGTCTGGAGCGCCTCGAGCACGGTCACACCGGCGCCGTTGGTCACGACCACGTCGGCCGCAGACATCAGCTCGGGCATGTTGTTCACGTAGCCGTATGTGCGCAGCCGCTCCGCCGGAATGCGCATGTCCCGGAGATGCTGGTGCAGCCGCTCGCTCTTGCCGCACACGGCATGCACCTGGACATCGATGCCGGAGCCGGTCAGCGCGCGCACCGCGTCCGAGATTCCACCGAGGCCCCAGGAACCGCCTGTGACCAGGAGGATGAACGCGTCGTCGCTGAGCTCGAGTCGCCGGCGCGCCTCCTGCTTGCTCAACGTCCCGAACCCGTCGCGGACCGGGGGAGCGCCGACGTGCATCGTCTGCGCGAATCCCGGGGTGTGGGCGTGTCCGGGCGCCGTGTCGTACATCACATAGTGCTGGTCGATGCCCGCGTACGCCCACACCGGGTGGACATGGAAAGCCGGGACGTAGGTGACCGACGGCACCGTGGAGTCGCGGTGGGCGCGAAGCCAATGCAGCGCGGCGGAGCCGAACGGATATGTCGAGATGATCAGATCGGCGTCATGGGTCTGCAGGTAGCGCTCGAGCCGGCGCCCGAAGAAGCCGCCGATCGCAGCCTTGCTGACTGCCGCGAAGCCGTTGGATTTGCAGAGCCAGTCGTAGAAGACCTCATACGTGATCGGCAGCAGCCGCATCTGGATCTCGTACCCTCGGCACAACACTTTTGAGAACGGGCGACCCCACAGCTCGAGCGTGTCGAACCGCTCCACCCGGCACCCAGGCCAAACATCGGCGATCGCGTCGGTGATCGCGGCTGCGGCAGCATTGTGCCCCTCACCCATCTCGCCGGAGAGGATCAGCACCCGCGAGGGCACGCCCTGTGGCGAGGGGTCCGTCGCCGGCACCAGCGGCTGTTCGGCCGGTTCGCTCAGATGCCCATCCTGCACTGATCGCTCCTGACGTAGATGTTTGCCCTGGGAAGCGCGCTGGCCCTGATCTGCGGGATCGCAAACAGCGCTGCGGCTGCGCTCGAGAAGCGCGAGATGATGCGGCTCACGGTCCACAGGCGCGGTCTGGCGTTGCTGGGCGTCCTGATCCGGCGGCCGTGGTGGATGGTCGCGATGGCGCTGAGCGCGATCGCGTGGGTGTCGGAGGCGGGCGCGCTGGGGCTTGCGCCGGTGCCCGTCGTCACCACGTTGCGCAGTGCCGGCCGTGGCGGCCTCGTCCTCGCCGGCCACCACTGGCTCGGCGAGCGGTTCGGGCGGGTGGAGCTCCTCGGCGTGATCCTGCTCGGGGTCGGCGGCGTGCTGACCGCGTCGAGCGTGATCTCGACCGGCGCGGCCCAGCCGCCGCTCTCAAACCTCACGCTGGTGCTGCTCGCGCTGGTGCTGGCGGTGCCGGCGGCGGCCCTCTCAATGACCGGCAGCGGCTTGATGATGGGCGCGGCCGTCGGCATCCTGTTCATCGCAACAGGGGTGTACACCAAAGAGCTCGCGGACCGGTTCATCCGCCACGGGGTGACAGGCGTCCTGCAGGCGCTCGCCACGCCCGGTCCGTGGCTGATGATCGCGCTGAGCGTCTGGTCGATAACGATGATCCAGCACGCCTTTGCGCGGTCCAACGCGGCGACGGTCTCGGCCGCGAGCACGACCGTGTCCGCCAACGGGCTGATCATCGCCGGCGTGATCCTGTACCGCGAGCCGCTCGCCTCCGGCGCCGAGGTCATCCCGCTCACGCTGGGCATCGTCCTGTCCGCGATCGGGGCGCTCGCGCTCGTCGCACGCGAGCTCTACGCGCTGCGCCGGGGTTGAGCCTCCGGGCGCCGCGCCTGCCACCACCGCTGCAGATCCTCGCGCTGGTGGGGGAGCGGGTCAGCCGAGGCCTTCATCGTCTGTACATGCGCCAACGCGGCGTCGACGCTGACACCTTCGCGTAGTGCCAGCGCGCCGGCCGCGACGGCGGCCGAGCGCTGCCAGCCGGCGCGGCAGTGCAGGTATACGGTCTCGCCGTCATCGAGCCAGGTGTTCACCAGCGCGGTGGCCTCATCCAGCAGCTCCGGGCTGAGGTTGCCGTAGTCCTCACAGCTGATGCGGTGCTCATCGATTTCGGCTTTCGCCAGGGCGCGCTCGACCTTGCGGCGGGCGCCACGCCCGTACTCAGAGTCCTGCACGAGATTGAGTACGCGCACGACGCCCAGCCCCGAGAGCGTCCGCACGTCCGCGTCGTCCAGTGGCAGCGCCCCCACGATCAGGTCCTCGTGGACGTTCGCGAAGCGGTAGGCCCGAAACCAATCCGACACCCCCGGGATCATCGCACCGCGACAGGGGGCGAGCGTCAGTCCCAGGGCTAATCTCAGCTACATGAGTTCCGCCATCGACACATTCGACCTGAACGGCCTGCGGCTCGAGTCGGGCGAGGGCAGGCACCTCGAACTCGATGTCCGCATCGAGCCGTTCGAGCTGGGCACCGACACCTACACGGTCGCGTCCGGTCCCGTGCGACTCGACATCTCGCGGACCACCGGCCAGGGTTACGCGCTGAGGCTGCGGTTCGACGCGACCCTCGAAGGTCCCTGCATGCGCTGCCTGGAACCGGCCCGGGCCGGCTTCGAGGTCGACGCCCGTGAGGTCTCACAGCCCGGCGCCGGCGAGGAGCTCGACTCTCCGTATGTCGAGAAGGGCGTGCTCGACATCAGCGCCTGGGCGCGCGACGCGCTCGCCCTCACGCTCCCGCGCGCGATCCTCTGCCACGCGGACTGCGCGGGCCTGTGCCCAGTCTGCGGCCGGAACCTCAACCTCGCCGGTCCCGAGCACCACCATGAGGCGGAGCCCGATCCACGCTGGGCGAAGCTCTCGGAGCTCAAATTCGACGCCTGAACCGCCCGATTCGACCGCTGAGCGGCGAAGTTCGAAGCTCGACCCTGCTACCTTGCCACGTCATGGCCGTTCCCAAGCAAAAGCAGTCCCACTCACGCACGACCAAGCGCCGCTCGACCCACAAGGTCAGCGCGGCAGCCACCAACGCGTGCCCCACTTGCCACAGCCCGCGCCTCCCGCACCGCGTGTGCCCGGTTTGCGGTAGCTACAAGGGGCGCACCGTTGTCACCACCGACTCGACGCTGCGCTGAGGCGTAGGTCGCCGATGGTGACGGTCGCCGTTGACGGCAACGGGGCCGACCTGGGCCCGGACGAGGTTGCGCATGGCGCGTCGCTGGCTGCGGCGCGCGGCGTGCGCGTGCTTCTTTTCGCCGACGCCGCCAGAGTGTCCGGCGCCGGTCCCGGGGTCGAGGTCATCGACGCGCCGCTCTCGATAGCCAAGGCGAGCGACCCCGCCCATGCCGTGCGAGCGACCCCTGAAGCGTCGATCGTGCAGGCGGCAAAGGCGGTGGCCGCAGGGCGCGCTCAGGCGCTGGTCTCCGGCGGCTCCACCGGCTCGGCGCTCGCTGCCGGCCTCTTCAACCTCAAGCGTGACCACGGCATCTACCGGCCGGCGCTTGCCCTGCCGATCCCGCGGCCGGGGGTCGGCCCGCTGCTGCTGCTCGACGTTGGTGCCAACGTCAACTGCCGTCCAGAGCACCTGATCCAGTTCGCGCACATGGGATCCGCGTTCGCGCAGGCCGTGCTCGGCATCGAGGCGCCGCGCGTGGCCCTGCTGTCAAACGGCGAGGAGCCCGCCAAGGGCACCCCCGACATCCGGGAGGTGCATGAGCGGCTGAGCGGCGAGGGCGGCGCGGGGTTGCGCTTTGTCGGCAACATCGAGGGCACGCGCGCACTCGGCAACGAGGTCGACGTCATCGTCGCCGACGGCTTCACCGGCAACATCGCGCTGAAGCTGATCGAGGGCGTCTCCGCGCAGACGCTCCATCTGCTGCGCGACGCCGCGCACCGCTCGCTGCGGGCCAAGGTCGGCGGTTTCCTGTTGAAGCCGTCGATCCAGGGCCTGCGCGACGAGATCGATCCCGAGGTCACGGGCGGCGCCTACATGCTGGGCCTGCGCCAGATCGGCATCGTCTGCCACGGACGCTTCACGCGCCAGGGCTTTGCCCGCGCGATCGAGGTGGCGGCGCGCGGCGTCGAGGAGGACGTGATCGGGCGCACCCGCGCCGCGCTCGCCGAGGCCGGGGCGCTGCGACAGCCGTCCGAGCCGGGGGCTACGGTGGTTGGTCCATGACTCGCGAACAGGTTCTCAGCGTGGTTCGCACGCATCTGGCCGACGAGCTCGAGGTCGATCCCACGGCGATCGACGAGGACACGCGCTTCCGGGAGGACCTGGACGCCGACTCGCTCGATCTCTACACGCTCGTCCAGGAGCTCGAGGACAGTTATGGCGTGAGGATCTCAGACGAGGAGGCCGCCAGGATCCTCACCGTCGGCCAGGCTGTGGAGTTCGTGCTCGCGAGTGGGATCACGACCGCGAGCGACGTCTCCGGTGGCGACTGAGCAGCGCGATGCACATGGATCCGTCGCGCTGCTGCGCGCGCTACTGGACGCGCTGCCCGACGAGCTGTCCCGCAACGTCTTCACGCACGCCTCGTGGACGCCGAAGCGCGGCGACTCCTACGAGCGGCTTGCGTTCCTCGGCGACAGCGTGCTGTCGCTGGCGATCACCTCCCACATCTTTCCGCTGCTCGAGCCCGGCAGCTTCGGCGCGGGCGAGCTGACCAAGATCCGCGCACAGACGGTCTCGGGTCGCTCCTGCCGCGCCGTGGCGGAGCGTCTCGGTGTTCCCGACCGGCTCGCCGCTGCCGCGCCCGCTGGCGCGGCGGCGAGCCTCCCGAACCTCGTGTCGACCGAGCGCGTGCTCGCCTCCGTCACGGAGGCGGTGATCGGCGCCTGCTACCTGGAGTTCGGTTACGAGCGCGTCGCCGACGCGGTGGTCCACGCGTTCCAGTCGGAGCTTGCCCAGGCGCTCGAGAACCCGGTCGACTTCAAGTCGGCGCTGCAGGAGCGGCTCGCGCGACGCGGGGCGCTCGTCAGCTACGAGGTCGTCAAGGAGACCGGGCCGCCGCACGATCGCACGTTCACGATCGCCGCGCGGATCGGCGCCGAGGAGATCGGGCGGGGCAGTGGGCGCAGCAAGAAGGACGCCGAGCAGGCCGCTGCCCAGGAGGCGCTCACGCACTCCGCCGCCGGGGGAAAGGGCACCTGAGATGTACCTGAAGAGCATCACGATGAAGGGGTTCAAGTCGTTCCCGGACCGCACACGGCTCGACTTCGGGCCCGGGACGAGCGTGATCGTCGGTCCCAACGGCTCCGGCAAGTCCAACGTGACCGACGCGGTCCTCTGGGCGCTGGGCGAGCAGTCGCCGATGGCGGTGCGCGGCCACTCGATGCAGGACGTGATCTTCGGTGGCGCGCCCGGCCGGCAGGCCGCCGCCAGCGCCAGCGTCGAGCTTGTGCTCGACGACAGCGAGGGCGTGCTCGGGCTCGGGCCGGAGGTCTCGATCCTGCGGCGACTGGAGCGCAACGGTGAGGGCGAGTACCGGATCGGCGGCGCCAGGTGCCGGTTGATCGACGTGATCGAGGTCCTTTCCGACACCGGCATGGGCAAGGAGATGCACTCGGTCATCTCGCAGGGCCGCGTCGAGGCGATCGTCACCTCCAAGCCGCGCGACCGCAGGCTCCTGATCGAGGAGGCGGCTGGGCTCGGCAAGCACCGCAAGCGGCGCCGTCGCGCGCAGCTCAAGCTCGGCCACACCCAGGACAACCTCGACCGCGCGCTC
>WQWK01000065.1 GCA_009785395.1 Conexibacteraceae bacterium | reverse complement strand
GGGCTAGCCCGGCAGCACCGCCCGGAAGGGCCGCGACAGATAGCGGCTGCCGGCCGCGGTGAAGCGCCACGGAAGCTCCACAGCCTTCGTGATCCCGATCCGGCGGTCCCGCTGGACCACCGGATCGCCCCACGCCCGCGTCCGCCCGGAGATCGTCACACGACCGCGCTCGAGGCCGGACCCGTTGTCAGAGAACCTGATTCCGAGCGCCTCGGTGAGCTTGCCGGGCCCCGAGCAGAGCGCCCGTGGGCGCGCGGCGTCGAGCCCGCGCCGCTGCGCCATCAGCTCGACGCCGGTGAGCGGCTCGAGCGCGCGGATCAGCACGGCGGCGCCGACTCCCTCGGGCTCGCAGACCGCGTTCAGCATCGCGTGCACGCCGTACGAGCGGTACACGTACGCGCGTCCGGGCGGCCCGAACAGCGTCTCGGTCCGCGGGGTCAGACCCGCGAACGCGTGACACGCGGGCTCGCTGTCGTGGTAGGCCTCGGCCTCGACGATGACGCCGCTGCAGCCCTCGCAGGTCACGACGCAACCAATCAGCGCCGCCGCCACCTCGAGCACCGGACGGTCGTAGAACCCTGGCCGCATCAGCTTCGGCCGCTGCGGGCGCGGTCGAGCGCCGCCCGCGCATACCCGAGCTGCTCACGCAGGGCGCCGGAGGCCGTGCCCCCGCGCGAGGCCTTGGACTCCAGCCAGGCGCCGTCCGCCAGCAGCGCGTAGAAACCCTCCGGGTCCAGCAGCGGCGAGGCTGCCGTCAGCTCCTCGGGGGTCAGCTCCGAGAGCCTGCGCCCGCTCGACGTGGCCAGTCGCACGAGCCCGCCGACGATGCCGTGGGATTGCCGGAACGGCATCCCGCGCTTGACGAGATGGTCGGCCACATCGGTCGCTGCCAGGAGCTCATCGGCGGACGCCTGCTCCAGCCGCTCGCGCCGGAACGTGAGCGTGCTCAGCATCCCCCGCGCCGCGGCGAGCACGAGCTCGAGCGTGTCGACCGCGTCGAACAGGTGCTCCTTGTCCTCCTGCATGTCCTTGTTGTAGGTGAGCGGCAGGCCGTGCATCACCCCATGCATCGCGGTCAGGTGCCCGACGACGCGCGGCGCCTTGGCGCGCAGAAGCTCGGCGGCATCCGGGTTCTTCTTCTGCGGCATGATCGAGGACCCCGACGCCCACGCGTCGGAGACCTCGCAGAAGCCGAACTCCTCGCTCGACCAGAGGACGATCTCGGCGCCGAGCCGCGACAGGTGCGTGGCGCAGGTCGCGGCGGCAGCCAGGTAGTCGAGCACGAAGTCACGGTTCGAGACGGCGTCGATCGAGTTCTCCGCGATCGCCGGGAACCCGAGCTCCGCCGCCAGCAGCTCGCGGTCGTTGTCGAAGTTGACCCCCGCGAGCGCGCCCGTGCCGAGCGGCAGCGGGGCGGTGCCGCTCGACACATCGGCGAAGCGGCGCTGGTCGCGCAGCAGCATCCAGGAGTAGGCGAGCAGGTGATGGCCGAGGTAGACGGGCTGGGCACGCTGCAGATGGGTGTAGCCCGGCATCGGCCAGTCGGCGTGGCGCTCGGCCAGCTCGATCACGGTCGCCACGAGCTCGAGCGTGGCGGCAGCATGCGTCAGCGCCGCGTGGCGGGTGAACATCGCCATATCGGTCGCGATCTGGTCGTTGCGCGAGCGCGCGGTATGCAGGCGGCCGCCAGGCTCGCCCGCAAGCTCGGTGACGCGCCGCTCGATCGCCATGTGGACGTCCTCGTCGCTGTCGTCGAACGGGAACGTGCCGTCGTGGACCTCGTCCGCGACGACCTTCAGGGCGGCCTGCAGGGCGGCGTGATCCTCCTCGCTGATGATCCCTCTGGCCACGAGCATGTGCGCGTGCGCCACCGACTGCCGCACGTCGTATGGAGCCAGCCGCCAGTCGAACGACAGCGAGTCGTTCAGCCGCCTGAAGGTGTCGGACTGCGCAACCGCCAGACGCGGGCTGGACATCAGGTGGCCGCTCGTGGTCGAGCCGGGCCTCGGCGGGCGCTGGGGAGCCGTCACGTGCGCGATGCTAACGGGCGCGCCGCCCGCAGGACCGCCCCGAGCTCCTGCGCCACCCGCGCGGCCTGTGCCTCGGTCATCTCGGGGAAGAACGGGATCGCGACCGACCGCGCGGCAACGTCCTCACAAACCGGGAACTGGCCCTCGCGATACCCGAACTGCTCGCGGTAGTAGGTCATCAGGTGGATCGCCGGGAAGTAGGGCTTGGCCGCGATCGCTCGCGTTCCGAGCGCGGTGACGATCGCGTCGCGGTCGACGCCGTGCGGAAGCTGGACCACATACACGAACCAGCCGCGCCTGGCCTGCCCGAGGTTCTCGCACGGCAGCGTGACGCCCTCGATCTCGCCGAGCGCCTCACGGTAGAGGCCCGCGACCCGCTCGCGGCCGGCCAGCAGCGAGTCGAGCCGCTCCAGCTGCGCGAGCCCGAGTGCGCAGGCGATGTCCGAGAGCCTGTAGTTGAAGCCCAGCCGGTCGTGGTCGAGCCAACCCATGTCCGGCGACCGCCCCTGGTTGCGCTCCGAGTCGATCCGCTCCTTGAGCGCCGGGTCGGAGGTGACCACGACGCCGCCCTCACCGGTCGTCATCTGCTTGTTGGCGTAGAACGCGAACACGGCCGGGTGACCGCGGCCGCCGACCGCGCCCCCGTCGGCATAGCTGCCGCCGAGCGCCTCACAGGCGTCCTCGACGATCGGGACGCCGAGCTGCTCGAGGCGCTGCATGTCCGCCGGGTAGCCGAACACGTGCACGGGCAGCAGCGCCGCCGTGTTCGGCGTCACCGCGGCCGCGACGGCGTCGGGATCGAAGTTGAGCGTCACCGGATCGATGTCCACGAACACGGGCCGGGCGCGCTCGTAGACGGCGACGTTGGCGCTCGCGACGAACGAGAAGGGCGTGGTGATGACCTCGGCGCCATCGGCAACCCCGACCGCCCGCAGGGCCAGGTGCAGCCCCGCGGTGCCCGACGAGACGGCGCTGCCCAGGCGCGCGCCGACACGTGCGGCGAAGGCCTGCTCAAACTCCGGGCCGCGCGGCCCGAGCGAGAGCTGGCCCGAGCGCAGGACATCGAGCACGGCCTGCTCTTCGCGCTCGCCGAGCACGGGCCGTGCGAGCGGGATCATCAGGTCCGCACCGCCGGAGCCGGGCGCCGGCCCGCCTGCATGCCGTGCTCGAGCGAGTCGACGAGCGCCTCCCACGACGCTTCGATCACGTTCGTGGAGACCCCCGTCGCGCCCCACTCGTGCTCGCCGTCGGCTGAGTCGAGCAGCACCCGCGTGATCGCATCCGAGGCCTTGGCGCCATCGAGGATGCGGACCTTGAAGTTGACGAGCTTGATCGTGTCGAGCTCCGGGTAGACGTGTGTCAGCGCCCCCCGCAGGGCCTTGTCGAGCGCGCTCACCGGTCCGTTGCCCTCGGCCGTGAACACAAAACGATCACCGTCGACCCAGAGTTTGATCGTGGCCTCGGTCTCGACCCTGCCGTCGGCGCGCTTCTCGGCGATCACGCGCCAGGACTCGAGCGTGAACAGGGGCGTGTAGTCACCGCTCTCCTTGCGCATCAGCAGCTCGAACGAGCCGTCGGCCGCCTCGTAGTGGTAGCCCTCGTGCTCGCGCTCCTTGACGCGCTCGATCAGTCTCGAGGCCGCCGCGTCGTCGAGCTCGATGCCCGCCTCGGCCGCGCGTGTGTGGATCGTGCCCTTGCCGGAGAGCTCCGAGACCAGCACGGCGCGATCATTGCCGACGACGTCCGGCTCGATGTGCTCGAAGGTGCTGGGGTCGGCGGCGACGCCGGCGACGTGCATGCCGCCCTTGTGGGCAAAGGCGTTGCGTCCGACATAGGGCCGGTCCGGGTTCGGCGTGAAGTTCAACAGCTCATCGAAGAAGTGTGCCGTGGTCGTGAGCGCGTGCAGCTGCGCCTCGCTCACGCATTCGTAGCCGAGCTTGAGCTGCAGGTTCGGGATCAGGGTCGTCAGGTTCGCGTTGCCGCAGCGCTCGCCGTAGCCGTTCTGCGTCCCCTGAACGTGCGTGGCGCCGGCCTGAACCGCCGCCAGCGTGTTGGCGACACCGAGGCCGGCGTCGTCGTGGCAGTGGATCCCGATCTTGACGGCGGCGCCGCCGAGCTCGCGGACGACCGCCTCCATCGCCTCGGTGACGGCCCCTGACATCGTGCCGCCGTTGGTGTCGCAGCAGGTTACGGTCTCGGCGCCTGCCTGGGATGCCGTACGCACGCATGCGAGCGCGTACTCGCGGTCATCGGCGTACCCGTCGAAGAAGTGCTCGGCGTCGTAGATGACGCGCTTGCCGGCACCCACCAGGAACGCGACCGACTCGGAGATCATCCGCAGGTTCTCGGCGCGATCGACCTTCACGACCTTCTCGATGTGCAGCCCCCAGGTCTTGCCGACGAGCGTACACACGGGCGCGAAGCAGTCGGCCAGGATCTGCAGCGCCGGGTCGTCCTGCGCGCGCACGTCACGGCGCCTGGTCATCCCGAACGCGGCGATCTGCGCGTGCGCGAAGCGCTCGCGGGCGAGCAGCTCGAAGAGCTCGAGCTCCTTCGGGTTCGAGCTCGGGAAGCCGGCCTCGATCAGGTCGATCCCGAGCTCGTCCAGCTTGTGCGCGACACGCACCTTCTCATGGGCTGACAACGACATGCCCTCACCCTGCATGCCGTCGCGCAGGGTGGTGTCGTAAAGCTCGATGCGGGTCATCTCAGCTCGTCGCCGCGGGCACTTCGACGCGGTCCAGCCAGGTGGCGTAACGCGGATCGCGGCCACGCAGCGCGTCCTGGAAGACCCGCTGCAGCTCGGTCGTGATCGGCCCGCGGCCGCCATCGCCGATGACGTGATCATCGACCTCGCGCAGAGGCACCAGCTCGGCCGCCGTGCCGGTCACGAAGACCTCATCCGCCAGGTAGAGCTCGGCGCGCGCGATCGCGCGCTCGACGACCTCGTGGCCGAGGTCATGGGCGATCTGGATCAGCGAGCGCCGCGTGATGCCGTCCAGCGCGCCCGAGGCCAGTGCCGGCGTCACCACGCGCCCGTCGGCGATCAGGAACACGTTCTCGCCGCTGCCCTCGCAGACGTCGCCGGCGGGATCGAGCAGGATCGCCTCGTCGTAGCCGGCCTTGGTCGCCTCGATCTTGGCGAGGATGCTGTTCAGATAGGTGCCGCTCGCCTTGGCCTGCGGGTTGACGGAGTCGCTCGGCAGGCGCCGCCAGGTCGAAACCTTCGCCCGGATCCCGTTCTTGCCGGACTCCTCGCCGAGGTATGCCCCCCAGGGCCAGGCCGCGATCGAGACATCGACCGGCGCCTCCAGCGGGTACAGGCCCATCGTCCCGTAGCCACGGAACACGATCGGCCGGATGTAGCACTCGCGCAGGCCGTTGGCGATCAGCAGGTCGTGCGTGGCCTGGCGCAGCTCCTCGTGGGAGTACGGGATCGGCATGTAGTAGAGCTGGGCCGACTTGAAGAGCCGGTCGAGGTGGTCGTGGTGACGGAAGATGGCGGTGCCGCCGTCAGCCGTCTCGTAGGCGCGCACGCCCTCGAAGACGCCCGTCCCGTAGTGGAGGCCGTGCGTGAGCACGTGTACCTTGGCGTCCTCCCAGGCAACGAGTTCTCCGTTGTGCCAGATGAGGTCCGCTGTCTCCACGTCGTGCTCCTTAGAGGGTCTGTTGGGAAATTAGTTGTGGGAATTGACGAGGGGCTGGGCGTGGATGGCGCCGCCCGCCCGCAACGATCGTACTGGTGGTACGTGAGGGCGGGCGGGCGGCGCCAGTCGCGTCCAGACGCCGTCAAAACCGCAGATAATTTCTCGACAGGCCCTCATAGGTTGGAAAGAACGGCCTGGGTAGCCTCGCGCGTTCCCGCGCTTCCCCCCAGGTCGCGAGTGCGCAGGCCGGCCGCCAGCGCACGATCAACAGCTGATTCTATCGCCGCCGCCTCCGCCTCCAGGACGAGGCCGTGCCTCAGCATCATCGCCGCCGAGAGGAACATCGCCAGCGGGTTCGCCGCGCCCTGGCCGGCGATGTCCGGGGCCGAGCCGTGCACGGGCTCGAACATGCCGGGCTTGGCGGGATCGCCCAGCGACGCGCTCGGCAGCATGCCGATCGAGCCGGTCAGCGTCGCGGCTTCGTCGCTGAGGATGTCCCCGAACATGTTCTCGGTGACGATCACGTCGAAGTCGGCCGGGTTGGAGACGAGCTGCATCGCGGCGTTGTCGACCAGCACGTGCTCGAGCTCGACGTCGGGGAACTCGCGCGCATGCACATCGCGCACCACCTCGCGCCACAGCCGGCTGGTCTCGATCACGTTGGCCTTGTCAACGCTTGTGACCTTCCGGCGCGCGGCCTTGAAGGCGACCCGCGCGATCCGCTCGATCTCCGCGCGGCTGTAGGCGCAGACGTCGGAGGCCGCGTCGGCGGTGCGGGTCTTCTCGCCGAAGTAGATGCCGCCGGTCAGCTCGCGCACGACCAGCAGGTCCGTGCCCTCGATCACCTCGCGCTTCAGCGGACTGGCGTCGTACAGCGCTGGCAGCGGCCGCACCGGGCGCAGGTTGGCGTAGAGGCCGAGGCCCTTGCGCAGTCCGAGCAGGCCCTGCTCGGGGCGCGGCTTGGAGGGGTCGGTGGTGTCCCACTTCGGCCCGCCGACGGCGGCCAGCAGGACCGCGTCGGAGGCCTGGCACGCGGCAAGTGTCGCGTCCGTGAGCGCGATGCCGTGGGCGTCGATCGAGGCGCCCCCGAAGGGATGCTCCTCGTAGTCGAGCTCGGCGCCGACGGCGTCCAGCACCTCGAGCGTGGGGGCGGTGATTTCAGGGCCGATCCCGTCGCCGGGCAGCAGAATGATCTTGGAGCTCATAGGCGCCGGAAGCTACCGGATCGCCGGGCCCGGGTGAGCGGTGCCGCTCGTGCTGGCAACGCAAGCCAGCACGAGCGCTGTCACGCGCGGACCTCGTCGCCGCGCGCGCTCACGTTCTCGTGGTGCTCGTCGGTCGAGAGGTGCGACGGCCACCAGTTCCAGCGGCCCAGCAGCACGACCACGGACGGCACCAGCAGGGTCCGCACGAGGAACGTGTCCATCAGGATCCCGGCGGCGAGGCCGAAGCCGATCGCGCGCAGCTGGCTGCCGCCGGAGCCGCCGCCGCCGACGATCGCGAACACGGCGAAGGTGCCGCCGAGGATCACGCCGGCGGATGTGACGGTCGAGCCGGTGCGCGAAACGGCGCGGATCACCGCTTCGCGCAGGGGCAGATGGTGGGCCTCCTCGCGGATTCGCGTCATCACGAGGATGTTGTAGTCCTCCCCCAGCGCCAGCAGGAAGATGAACAGCAGGAACGGGAGGATGAAGCTGATGCCCGATTGGCCGCCGATGTCGATGAAGGCGATCGTCGTGAAGCCGAGCGCGGCGAGGAACGAGAGGCCGACGCTGACGATCAGGTACAGCGGCGCGACGGCGCTGCGCAGCACGGCGGCGAGCAGCAGCCCGATCGCCACGATCGCGACCGGAACGACCACCGCGAGGTCGTGGTTGGCGGTCTTGTTGATGTCGTAGACGGCCGCCGCCTCTCCGGCCACACCGGTGTCGTGGGCCCCCGAGGCGTGGCCCGCGGCGGTGAGCACGTTGCGGATGTGCGGCGTCGCGTGCATCGCCGCCGTCGTGCTCTGGCCGCCGGCTGCGAGCGACGCCTCGAACTGGATCACCTCGCCGTTGGCGGAGACGAACGACGCGTTGGCGCGGTAGGCGTTCAGCTGCGGGGTCGTGAAACCCGCAACGGGCGGCGGCGCGCCGGCGAGCTTCTGCGGCGGGCCGAGCTTGGTGTAGAGCGTCGTCAGCTGCGCGGGCGTGAGCGTGGTGCCGTTCGGGTTCAGCGGGCCTGCCAGCTGCTTGAACGCGCCCGAATCGCGCAGGGAGCGGTCGGCCGACGCAATCCTGCCCGGGTCGTGCCAGACGGAGCTGTGGTAGGCCAGGACCAGGTTCGCGGGGTTGTTGCTGGTCTGCGGGAAGTGCTTGGCGAGCGCCGCATTGCCGAGCGCCGCGTCCGACCCCTTGGGCGCGTTCTGATCGCCGCCGAAGCCGCCCGCGGTGTATCCCAGCGCGCCCGCCGCGAGTCCCAGGAACAGTGCGACGCCCACCGCCAGCGTCGTCTTCGGCCGGCTGACGAGCGTGCTCGCGACCTTGCCCCAGATGCCCTCGTGCTGCTCGCCGGCGCGGACCTTGCTCGGCCAGAACGCCTTGCGGCCGAGGATTGCGAGCAGCGCCGGCAGCAACGTGAGCCCGATCAGCAGCATCACGGCGACGCCCGCGGCCAGCGGCACGCCCAGATCCCGGTAGAGCCCGAAGCTCGCCAGCAGCAATGTCAGCAGCGCCAGCATGACAGTGCCCGCGGAGCCGGTGATCGACTCGCCGACGCGCACGACCGCGCGCCTCACCGCCTCGTGCGGCTCGTACCCGGCGCGCAGCTCCTCGCGCACGCGGAAGACGAGGAAGAGTCCGTAGTCGGTGCCGGCGCCGAGCATCAGCACGATCAGCAGGATCTCCGTGATCGACGAGATCTGCAGCCCCGCCTGTCCCAGGCCGCCGATCACGCGCTGCGCGATCACCAGCGCCAGCCCGCTTGGGATCAGCGTGACCAGCGCCGCCGGGAGCGAGCGGAAGACGATCAGCAGCAGCACGATGATGAACAGGAACGAGAACGCCTGGACCTGGTTGCCGGAGCGGTTGGAGCTCGCCTGGTTGGCCGCCAGCACGGCGATCTGCCCGGCGAGATGGAAGCTGAGCCCGGGCGGGGCGTCCGCCTTCGGGAACTCGGCGCGCAGCCCGTTCACGACCTTGGTGGCCGTGTTCGGGTCGCCGCCTGAGACCCTGGCGCGGACCCTGATCTGGGCGGCCGCACCGTCGGCCGAGAGGCCCGCGAGCTGCGCGGAGTCGACGCGGTCGACCGAACGCACGAGCACGGTGAGACGCTCGATCGACTGCATGTCGGCCGGGGTCAGGTGACCGCTGCCGGCGGCGGCGACGATCGTGACCGGGGTGACGCCGCCGTTGACGCCGGCGC
>WQWK01000064.1 GCA_009785395.1 Conexibacteraceae bacterium | reverse complement strand
CGGGATCAGGTCGATGAGCGCCTCCCCGGCGACGATGATCATGAGTCAGGTTTCCGGGGAGGCGATCAGGGAGACGGTGGGGCGGAGCGAACGCATCCGCTCCGCCCCACCGAGGGGGGTGCTACAGGGGGTCAGCTTCCGATCAGCAGGCGCTCTTGTAGATGTACTTGCTGTTGGCTGCCAGGTTGGCCTTCGTGAGCACGGCCAGCTTCGTCAGGATCGACTGGGTCGGCTTGCCGTTGATCGCGTTGACGGCCTGCTTCACGCCGTCGACGCCCTCCTGGTAGGGCTGCTGGGCGACGAGCGCCTGCACGATGCCCGACTTGAGGTCCTTGATCTGCTCCGGGTCCGCGTCGTAGCCGACGATCTTGACCTTGCCGGCGACGCCCGCCGACTTCAGGCCGGTGTCGGTGCCCTCGGCGACGAGCACGTTGGTCGCGAACACGCCCGATAGGTTCGGGTTGGCCGAGTACAGCGACGTGATCGTCGATGCCGCCTGCGCCGGGTTGTCACCCGTGTACTTGGTCGGCAGGACCTTGATGTTCTTGTACGCCTTGATGCCCTTCATGAAGCCGGCGATGCGGGCCTCGGTGGTCGAGACACCGGGCTGCTCGTTCATGACGACGACCGATCCCTTGTCGTGGATCATCTTCGCCAGCTGCTTTGCAGCCAGCTCGCCGCCCAGGGTGTTGTTGGACGAGATCGACGCCGAGGCGATCGAGGTGTTGGCGACGTGCGTGTCGACCTGGATCACCTTGATGCCGGCCTTCTTCATGTTCTGCATCGGCGCGATCAGCGCGTGCTCGTCCGTCGGCGCGATCATCACCGCGGCGGGCTTGGTCGCGATGACCGAGTTGACGATCGGGATCTGCTGCGGAGCCGCGAACGTGGCCGGGCCCTGCACCGAGATGTTGTAACCGAGCTTCTTGGCCTCAGCCTTTGCGCCACAACCCATCGTGACGTAGAAGTTGTCAGCCTTCGTGCCCTGGATCAGCACCAGGTTCTTGTTGCTCGCGGCGGCGTTCGCACCGGCGGTCGCCAGTCCGAGCGTCAGGCCCGTCATCACTGCGACGGCAGCGCCGGACCTGAGTTTTGCCATTACCTGCATTGAACTTCTCCTCCTCTTGTCGTCGCCGGCCGTTCCGACGCTTGCTTTGTGAGAGGCGCGCGGCCCCGTGAGACAACGACCGCCCTCATGCCCGCAACCTCGCGCGGCGACGGAGCTGGTCGAAGTAGACGGCAGCAACGAGGATCACTCCGATCATCACCTGCTGCCAGAAGGATTGGACCCCGACGATCACCAGACCGCTGGCGAGCACGACCGGGATGAACACGCCGACAACCGTGCCGGCCATCGCGCCGACACCGCCGAACAGGCTGGTGCCGCCGATCACGACCGCGGAGATCGCGGTCAGGTTGTCGGTCTCGTGGCCTGAGATCGTCGTCGTCGTGAAGTAGGCGAGGCTCATGATGCCGCCGAGTCCTGAGAGCAGGCCCGACAGGGCGTAGACCTTGATCAGATGCCGGTCGACGTTGATGCCGGCGCGGCGAGCGGCTTCCGCATTGGAGCCGACCGCGTACGTGTAGCGGCCGAACTTCGTCAGATGCAGGACCAGGCCGAGCCCGATCGTGACCACGCCCGCGATCACCACCAGCACCGGGATCGGGCCGATGTTGCCGGAGCCGATCGTCGACCCGAGCGAGCTCGGCGCACCGCTCAGGTCCACACCGCCGGTGAGCACGTCGGCCAGCCCGATCGCGGCGCCGAAGCTGCCGAGCGTGACGATCAGCGGCGGGATGTCCAGCTTCGCGATGAGCACGCCGTTGAGCACGCCCCAGCCAAGACCGACCGCCAGCCCGGCCGCGATCCCGACCAGGATCGTGCCCCAGCCGGCGTTGCCGGCGGCGGTCGCGCCTCCGGCAACCGCGATCATCACCTTCAGCGCGATCACGCCCGAGAACACGAGCACCGACCCGACCGACAGGTCGATCCCGGCCGTGATGATGACGAACGTCATCCCCACCGACAGCGTCAGAAACACCGACGCGTCGATGAACATCGTCTTGATGTTGAAGGAGCTGAGGAACGCGCTCGGCTTCATGATCGAGAAGACGACGACGATCAGGACCAGCGCCATGAAGATCCACAGCGAGTTCGACCTTGCCGCGGCTCGCCGCAGCTTCGCCGCGAACGACACGGTCGGCGTGTCCGTAGCCGCCGTGCTCGTGGCGTCCGGGTCCGTGGCGTGAGCAGCTGTCGCCGGGGCGGACGCGTCCGGAGTCGGCACGGAGCCCTTGGGCTCGTTGACCTGGGGCGGCTGGTTCACTGCTGATCCTCCTGCACGATCGCGCCGGTCATGGCACCCACCAGCGACTCGAGGGTCGCCTCCTCGCGGCGGAACACCGCCACCCGGCGTCCGAGCCGCAGCACCTCGATGCGGTCCGCGACCTTGAGCACGTCGGGCATGTTGTGACTGATCAGCACGACGGCGACGCCCCGGTCGCGCACGCGCCTGATCACGTTGAGGACGTTCTCGGTCTGGACGACACCGAGCGCGGCGGTGGGCTCGTCCATGATGATCACGCGGCTCGCCCACTGAGCCGCCCGGGCGACGGCGACGCCCTGACGCTGCCCGCCCGAGAGATAGGCGACGGCGGCGTCGGCGTCCTTGACCGCGACACCCAGGTTCTTGAAGGCCGCCTCCGCCCCGCTCTTCATCGCGCGCTTGTCGAGCACGCCGAGCACTCCCAGAAGGCCGGGCTTGAGGATCTCCCGGCCCATGTAGACGTTCGCGGCGCCGTCGAGATCGGGGGCGAGCGCCAGGTCCTGGTAGACGGTCTCGATCCCATGGTGCTGCGCCGCGGCCGGCGATCCGATCTCGATGACCTCGCCGTCGAAGCGCAGCTCGCCGCTGTCGGGGTGCTCGACCCCGGAGATGATCTTCGTGAGCGTGCTCTTGCCGGCGCCGTTGTCACCGATCAGGGCGACGACCTCACCGGGGAAGACCGAGAAGTTCGCGCCCTGGAGCGCCTGCACGTGCCCGTAGGTCTTGAAGATGTCACGGGCCTCGAGCAGCGGCTGGGTGGCTGTGGCGGTCGCGCTCATGCGCCTGCCTCGATGCTCGCTGTCTCCAGGCTGCCGAGCGCCGGTGGCAGGCAGCGCAGCGCTGTGCCGTTGCCCGACACGGTCGTCGTTCCGGCACCGTGCGGGATCAGGGCGGCGACACCGCTCGCCAGGCGCAGCGGCCGGTTGTGCTGCGTTATGAGCGTGATCTCACCGCCGGTTGCGATCACGATCGAAAAAGCCGGCTCGAGCTCCAGGTCCGGGCCGCCGAGCGTCAGCCGCTCCGCGCGGAAGAAGCCGTCGGCCTCCGGCGGCAGGAGGTTTCTGGCCGCGGAGGTGCCGGCCGCGACCGGCTCGGGCGTGGCGTGGCTCGGGGAGCCGGCCTCGGTGTCGGCGGCGGGAAGGATCACGTCCCAACCGAGCTGCAGGTGCTCATCGCCGTTGTCTACCCCGGCCAGGCGCCATTCGATCACGGCCGACATGTCGCTGGGCTCCTGCAGCTCGACCAGCGTGATCCCCGCGCCGATCGTGTGCAGCGTGCCGGCGGGGACGAACAGCACATCGCCCGCCTTGACGGGAACCCGATGCAACGCGGCGAGCATGACGTCGGAGTCCTGCTCGACGACCCAGCGGCTCAGGGTCTCCTGGTCGATCGGCTCGCGCAGCCCGAGGTGCATCTCGGCGCCGGGCGCAGCCGCCAGGATGATCCACGCCTCGGTCTTGCCGAAGCGCGAGTTCAGGTGGCTGCGGGCGAACTCGCGGCCGGGATGGAAGTGAACGGCCAGACGCTCACCGGCGTCGAGCAGCTTGACCAGCAGACCGGGGTTGGCGCCGAGCCGGGCCACATGCTCGGGGCCGAGGTAGCCGACCGGGTCGGCGTCGATCAGGTCGCGCAGCAGCGCGCCGTCGGCGAGCCGTGAGAGGCCCTCGACGGGATTGCCGAACGACGTCGTCGTCGATCCGACCCAGTCCTCGGGGGCGCCCGGCCCGGCGCCGGGCTCGATGCCCCGCAGCACGTCGATGCCGTCGCCGCCCTCGTAAAAGCGGAACACCGGGTTGGGCGGCAGGATCACCGGCGCCGGGCGCGTGGTGCTGGGCGCGCGACCGTTCCCGGCTGTGCCCGCCGCGGCTGCGCCGCTGAATCTCGGATTGTCTAGATGCTCGCCGCCCATGGCGATGTTCCTCTCCTGAAGGCCGGAACGGCCTGCTTCTCCAGGGCCCCTATCGGCCGCCGGCTCCTCTTTCGACTTGTAGGGTAATGACAACGTTGTCAGAATGTCAAGCGACAACGTTGTCATGTTGTTAGCCTGAACACCCAGGAGGGAGAGGCCAGTCGTTGCAGGGGCGCAATCACCCACATACACAGACGCGGAAGATGTCCACCGCAACCATCAGAATTGCAGGGACTTCCTGATGCCCGCCAAACGACCTGAGCCGAACGGCCTGTCGTCCCCCGCGGCGCGCGCGCGCCGCGGCCGCCACGGCCAGACGACCATGAACGACCTCGCTGTCGAGGCCGGCGTGAGCCTCAAGACCGTCTCGCGCGTGATCAACGGCGAGCCCGGCGTCACCCCCGAGACCCTGAAGAAGGTCGAGGCGGCGATCGAGTCCCTCGGCTACGCCCGCAACGACCTCGCCGCCAGCCTGCGCAGCGGCGTCGGCTCAAACACGATCGGGCTCGTGATCGAGGACGTCGCCAACCCCTTCTACGCCCGTGTCGCACAGGCGGTCGAGGACATCGCCCGCGAGCACGAGAGCCTGCTCATCACGACCTCCGCGCGCGAGGACCCCACACGTGAGCGTGAGCTCGTCACCGCCCTCCTGCGCCGGCGCGTCGATGCGCTGCTGATTGTTCCCGCCGGCCCCGACCACCGTTACATCGCGCGTGCCGGCTTCGCCGGGCAGACCGTCTTCCTCGACCGCCCGCCCGCGCGCACCGACGCCGACACGGTGCTGGTCGACAATGCGGCCGGAGCCCAGCTCGCGGTCGAGCACCTCGTCTCCCAGGGGCACCGCCGCGTCGCGATCGTCGGGGACACGCAGGCGCTCTACACGGCCGGCCAGCGCCTGACCGGGTACCGGCGCGCACTCGGCGACGCGGGCGTCTCGGTCTCCGAGGCACTTGTATCGATGGACCACAGCACCTCCGAGTCGGCCAACGAGGCGGTCCAAGAACTCCTCGCGCTCCCGAAGAAACGCCGGCCGACGGCGATCTTCGCGGCCAACAACCGCTGCACCATCGGCGCCCTGCACGCCCTGCACGGATCCGGCGATGACGTGGCCCTGGTCGGCTTCGACGACTTCGAGCTCGCCGACCTGCTCGGGGTCACGGTCGTGCGCACCGACTCCTACCGGCTGGGGCAGGTCGCGGCGCAGCTCGCGTTCGGCCGCATCGACGGCGACGACCGCCCGCCGCACCGAGTGATGCTGCCGGTCGACCTGATCGCGCGCGGCAGCGGCGAGGTCAGCGCCTGAAGCGCTTGCGTCTCGGCCGGCTCAGGCGTCGACCAGTTCCGCTCAGTGGCAGGCTCTCGTAGGGCCGCGCTGGGGCGAGCGCTCGTAGGGCCGCGCCGGGGCGAGCGCTCGTAGGGCCGCGCCGGAGCGAGCGCTCGTAGTACCGCGCCGGAGCGAGCGCTCGTAGGGCCGCGCCGGAGCGAGCGCTCGTAGGGCCGCGCTGGGGCGAGCGCTCGTAGGGCCGCGCCGGAGCACCACCCCCCCTCCTCACACGCCTCCGCATGTCTTGCAGAAATGTGACGCCGTGTGACGACTGTGTGTCAACGTCAACCCGGCAGGACGGTTTTGCACATTTCTATGACGCCACGACACACTTCCGACACACATGCGGACCCACTCTTAGGGGTACCCCACACCCAGGATCGGCCATCAAGCGGATCGGCCGTCAAGCGGACTCGGATGGTGAAACGGCCTCAGGCCTCGATTGCGCGCGCGGCCGCTCCGTTCTGGACGCGCGCCGTCACCGCCATCGCGACGGTCGCGACGCAGGCGATCGTCAGGCCGAGCGCCCAGGCAGTGCCTCGGTCAGACCCGATCGTGATGCCATGGATCACAGCGACCGGCCAGCTCACGTAGGCGAACCAGTGCACGAACCGCCACGTGCGGAATCCGAACCGGCGGCGCAGCAGGCTGGTGAACACGATCGCGAGCATCAGGTCGAGCGCGACCGCGCCGAGCCCTGTCCAGAACGGCGAGTACGACGAGGTGAACGGGACCACCGCGGCGATCAGCGGGACGCTCACGTACGTGTCGAGGCTGATCGCGATCACGTGGATCGCGATCACGAGCAGCGCCAGAAGTGACACGTCGCGGTGCACGGTGCGGATCGCGAACCGCGGCCAGCGCTCGGAGCTGACGCGCAGCGGCCCGAGCACGCCCAGCACGATGATCGCTGTGAGCAGCACCAGCGCCATGAGACCTGTTGCCCGCGAGAAGTACCACGCCCAGGTGGACGCGTTGGTGGCAGCGAGCGTCACAGATCGTCGCCCTCGTGCGGCCAGCCCGAGAGGTGTCGCACGGTGCCGTCGTGGGCGACGAGCCGTGCCGGCGCCCGGCTTGCCTCGAGCCAGTCGGGCGCGGCGTCGCCGAGCACGATCGCGGCCGTGCTGGCGGTGTTGGCATCCAGGCACGAGCCGGCGGTGACGCTCACGGTGCGCCAGGGCCCGGCGACCGGGGATCCGGTCCGGGGGTCGATCAGGTGGTGCGCAGCGTCGGGCTCGGTGCCGGCGCGGCGGACGGTGACGCTCGACGTCGCAAGCCCACCGACCTCGATCGCGACCGTCTGCCCAGGCGCGTCGCCGTCACGGTGATCGTCGGTCACGCGGATCTGCCAGCCACCATCGGGCGGCTCGCCCGCGACCGCGATGTCACCGCAGAGGCCGACGAGCACGCCACACCCGGCTGCCTCCGCCGCCTCCTGCGCCGCCATGTCGGCGGCCAGCGCCTTGGCGGTCGCGCCGAGGTCGAGCTGGACACCACGGGGCACCATGATCGTCCGGTTCTCCGCGTCGAGCGTTACGCCCACGTAGCCCGGCGCCGGCTCGATCCGGATGGGCACATCGTGCAGCGGCGGGTTGATGCGGTGGGCGACGAGCGCCCGGCCCACGGTCGGGTCGACCGCGCCGCCCGTCCGCTGCGCGGCACGGATCGCCTCGCTCACGGCCGTGAACAGCAGCGAGCTGACGACGACCTCCTCGCCCGCGGAGTCGTTCAGCAGCGCCAGCTCCGAGTCCTCGCGGAAACTCGAGGCGACAAGGTCGAAGGCGGCGACGGTTCGCTTGACGTGTGCGAGCGCGGCGGCGAGGCCGCCGCGCTCGCACACGGCGACGACCGCGGTGCCGCCCCAGATCGGGAACTCCGTCCGCCCTATCGTGTCCGGCTGCATCGTTGTGGTCATTTAAGACCCTCCCGAGATGACGGTGCCGGACCCCGACGACGCGCTCGGCGCTGAACCGCCGCCATACGTGGTCTGCGGCACGTAGCTGTTGGAGGTGCTGCTCGAGCTACTGCTCGAGTTGTTGTTGGAAGCGAAACTGCTGTTTGAAGCGCTGTGGCCCGTTGTGTGACTCGTCCGCAGACCGTCGATCATCACGGCGAGAGAGCACACGGCCAGGGCGACTCCGCCGGCGATCACACGGCGAGTCGTGGCGATGCGCCTCACGGCCGCGTTGCGGCGAGCGACCGCCTGGCGGCGAAGGTGCTCGCGGCGGGCGTTCTGGTCATCGGATCGGGCTGGCACTCATCCGAGACTGACGCCGGGTTTTCAGAAAACGCTAAGACTGTGCAAAGAGGCGCACAAGTGTCCTGACGGCTCAGAACAGCTGGTTCTCGCCGCCAAACACGTCGCTGACGGAGCCGTCGGTGAAGATCTGGCGGATCGAGCTGGCCAGCAGGTCTGCGCAGGAGAGCACCTTGACGTTGTCCGGGGCGCCCGGCGGCAGCGGCACCGTGTCGGTGACGACCACCTGCTCGAAGCCGGCGCTGGCCAGATTCTCGAACGCGTTGCCCGAGAACAGCCCGTGCGTGGCGGCGGCGTAGAGGCGCCTGGCGCCCGCGTCGCGGACCGCGTCGGCGGCGGCCTTCAGGGTCCCGGCGGTGCCGATGATGTCGTCGACGATCACGGCCGTCTTGTCCTTGACGTCGCCGATCACGTAGTTGATCTCGGCGACCTGCTGGGCGGGGCGCTCCTTGTTGAGGATCGCGAGATCCGCCCCCATCTTCGACGCGAACAGCTTGTTGAGCTTCACGCGGCCGGCGTCCGGGGCGACGACGACGAGGTCATCGAGCCCGAGGTCGCTGAAGTACTGGGTCAGAATGAACAGCGCGGTCATGTGGTCGCAGGGCTTGTTGAAGAAGCCCTGGATCTGGCCCGAGTGCAGATCCATCGTCAGGATCCGGTCGATCCCGGCAGCCTCGAGCATGTGCGCCACCAGGCGCGCGCTGATCGGCTCGCGCGGAGCCGACTTCTTGTCCTGCCGCGAGTAGCCGTACCACGGCGTCACCGCGATCACGCGGTGCGCGGAGCCGCCGACGGCGGCGTCGACCATCTCCAGCAGCTCCATCAGCGCGTCGTTGGTGCTGAGGCCTTCCTGCGGGTTGCCGCACGTCGGCTGGACGATGAAGACGTCGGCGCCGCGCACCGACTCCTCGTAACGGCAGTAGACCTCGCCGTTGGCGAAGGTCTTGGTCGTGACCTTGCCGAGCTCCACGCCGAGACGATCCGCGATCCGGGCGGCGAGCCCGCGGTTGGCACGCCCGGAGAAGAGCATCAGGCGCTTGCCGGGATCCGCGCGCAGGACGGTCGACTCGAGAGGCATTTCGGCGGCCGTCATAGCCCCGCGGATGGTACGCGGAGCGGTGGATGAAATGTGTCTGAGCGCACGCTCACTCGGCGCGGTCGTGCTCGGCGCGGTCGTGCTCGGCCGCCTCGTGCCGGGCGCGCGCCCGGTCGGCATAACCCTCGATGTTGGTCTGGCGCGCGCGGGCGATTCCCAGGGCCCCGTCGGGGACGTTCTTGGTGATCGCCGACCCGGCGCCGATGGTCG
>WQWK01000063.1 GCA_009785395.1 Conexibacteraceae bacterium | reverse complement strand
TCGGAGCCGAGCGCCCTGGCATCGAGTCCGGGGGCCAGACGTTTGATCAGGGGCACCAGCAGCATCGCGTTGCGCAGGTCGGTCTCGACCGCCTCGGCAACCCCGGGGTACTGGACCTTGACGACCACGTCCTCCCCGTCCAGCGTCGTCGCCCGATGCACCTGCCCGATCGATGCGGCCGCGAACGCGCGCTCGTCAAACTCGGAGAAAACGGCAGAGAGCGGACCGCCGACCTCCTTGCGCAGCATCTTCTCGAGGCTCGCGAACGAGACCGGCGGGACGTCATCGCGGAGTTTCGCGAGCGCCTGCTGAAGCTCGTCCTGCTGCTCCTCCGGCAGCCCTTCGAACTCGACCATCGAGATCATCTGCCCGACCTTCATCGCCGCGCCGCGCATGCGGCTGAGCTGCTCGACAAGCTCGTGCACCAGCGCGGCGGTGCGCTCCTGCTCGGCGGCGGCAGCCCGCTCCGGGGAACGCACCCTGTTGGCCGCTCGCATTCCGGCCCAGCGCACGCCCTGGCCCGCAGCCAGCCCGCCCACCCGTGCAGTGCGGGCAACGCGCCCGGACGGCAGCTTCTTCGCCTCAGGGGCGTTCGCCTCAGGGGCGTTCGCCTCAGGAGCGTTCGCCTCAGGGGCGGGCGCGTCGGGCGCCGAATCCTCGGCAGGCAGAGCCATCACTCGAGGCTAGCGGTCGTCGGTCTCCAGCCAGTGCCGCCGAACCGAGATGACCTCGATCTCGGGATGTGCCCAGACGAATCGCTCGGTTTGGTCGAGCAGACGCTCGACGTGCGCGGCCGTCGGCGCAACGACGCAGAAGCCGAGTCCCGCCCGCTGCCAGCGGTCGTGGTGAGCCACCTCCGATGCGGACACGCCAAAGCGCTGACGCGGGATCTCGACGAGGTGCCGGACCACCGAGCGCTTTGCCTTCAGTGACCGCGCCGCCAGGAGATGAATCTCGATCTCCAGGGCTCCGACGTACACCCGGCGATTATCGCCCGTCGCTCAGGCGCCCGAACCGCGCAGGCTGCCCCTACGCGTTGGCGCCGAGAGGATGCAGGCAGGCGGGAAGCTGCCAGAGCCGCTCGAGCGGATCGTCAACACGCTGCGGGCGTCGTGGGCTCCTGATGCCGAGCCCTGCCGCGTGCGACAGGCCGAGCTGCCGGTCCAGGAGGGCGAACTGAGCGAGGAGCCACCGGTGGTCCTCCTTGGCGATCTGCCGGCGGTAGGCCTTCGCGATTGCATTCGTCAGCCTGGTGAGTGTCCGTAGCGCATTCATCGGGATTCCTGGGTGATGGGATTCGGGGTTTGGGGTTCTGCGTTGCTTTCAGGCGACCGAGGGAAGGACAGTCTCGACGAGCCCGGTGACGACGTCGTAAACGTGACCCGACACCGTGACCCGCTCCGAGACAGCCGGGGCCGAGCACAGCAACTCGGCATCCTGCTTCACGGTCTCGGCCGGGTCCAGGACCGCGTGATCCTGCAGGCCGCGCTCGTCAACGCCTATGCGTTGAGCGTAGCGGCGGCGGAAGCCATCGTCCGCGAGTGCACCGGTTCCGCATTGGGTGTGGTGGATCAGCGCGACCTCGAACAGCGGGCCGTCTGGGAGGAAGGTCTCCGCGAGCTGGCCGAGAAACGCGACGTCGTTGATCACCTCCGGCGTGACCCGCCCGCCGACGTTGCGGATGACCAGCGCCTCGCTGAGGCGCAGGCCCAGGAAGTGCGCGGGGTCGACTCGCGGGTCGACGCAGCTGACCACGAGCAGGCGCAGGTCGGGAAACACGGTGGCGCCCTCGTGGCCGCCGGCGCCCGCGAAACGGCGGTTGCGTTGGAGTGCTACTTGCATCATGCAAGCCAGGCTAGCCACCGGCTCTAGCTTTTGTCAAGCAAGTTAGGTATCTTTTATCAAGTGCTCCAACGTGACTATCCGGCACAGGTCTGTTCGATCGCGCGTTCGCTCGAGGTCGTCGGCGAGCGCTGGACATTCCTGATCATCCGTGACGCGCTGCTCGGGGTCGAGCGATTCGAGGACTTCCAGGAGAAGCTGGGGATCGCGTCCAACGTCCTCAGCAACCGTCTCAGGCTGCTCTGCGAAGAGGACGTGCTCGAGCGCGTACCCGACGAGGAGCGCGCGGGCCGGCGGAAGTACGTCCTCACCGACAAGGGGCGCGAGCTCGGGCCTGCGCTGCTCGTCCTGATGAAGTGGGGCGACAGGCACTACCCGACACCCGGCGGGCCGCCCCGGCTCTCGGTCCACGCCGGTTGTGGCGGCAATGTCGGCGCGGACCTCGTATGCGATCGCTGCGGCGAGCACGCACAGGCCGGCGAGATCAGACTCGTGCCCGGGCCTGGGGCCGCGCACGACTGAACGGCGCGACAGGGCCGACGACTGGCCTCACGCGACGGGCCTCGGCAGGCCGTAAGCTCTGACGGCCGATGCGCTCGCCCCGCAAGAGTCACGCAGTGCAGCTTTTCAGCGGACTCGCGGACCATTACGACCGAGTGGGCGCTGTGATGAGCTTCGGGCAGGATCCGCGCTGGCGGGGCGCGCTCGTCGACTACATCGAGCCGCAGCCTGGGCTGCGGGCCCTCGACGTCGCGACCGGGACGGGGATGGTCGCCTTCGCACTCGCCGGGCGTGGCGCCGAGGTGGTGGGCCTGGATCAGAGCGAGGCGATGCTGGGGACCGCTCGCGCGCGGCTGCAGCGCACGCCGGAGCTGGCCGGCCGCCTCTCGTTCGTCTCCGGCGAGGCCGAGGCGCTGCCATACGACGACGGGGAGTTCGACGCGCTGACGTTCACCTATCTGTTGCGGTACGTCGATGACCGCGCCGCGACGATGGCCGAGTTGGCGCGGGTGCTCAAGCCCGGCGGCCGCATCGGGATGGTCGAGTTCGGTGTGCCCACCGACCCGGCGCTGCGGTCGATGTGGCGAATTCACACCCGCGCCGGACTGCCGCTGATCGGACGCCTGGTGTCGCGCGACTGGTATGAGGTCGGACGCTTCCTGGGCCCCAACATCGAGCAGTTTCATGCGGCGGAGCCCGACTTGCCGGCACTGTGGCGGACCGCCGGGATCGGCGACGCCGTGCAGCGCAACCTGAGCTTCGGCGCCGGCATCGTCGTCACGGGGGTCCGCAACGGGACCGAGGCTCCGAATCGGACGGAGGTTCGCAACGGCGCTACGAGTGGATAAGCCCGAGGCCGCTGAGCCCAAAGCCGCTGAGCCCAAGGCCGCTGAGCCCAAGGCCGCGCGGCCCGCGTTCTACGCACTCTCCTCGGGTGGCTGGCGCGACCTGGTGACGATCCTGCATCCCCCGTACACCGCGTGGCATCTCAGCTACGTGGCAATCGGGGCAGCGCTGGCGCCAACCTTCGTGCTGTGGCGCCTGGGCCTGACGCTCGCCGCCTTCTTCCTCGCGCTCGGTGTCGGCGCCCACGCGCTCGACGAGCTCGCGGGCCGTCCGCTCGGCACTCAGCTCTCGCGCACGGCGCTGATCGCGCTCGCGGCGGCCGGGCTCGGCGGCGGGGTGGCGCTCGGGGTCGTGGGCGCGGTCATCGTGTCGCTCTGGCTGATCCCGCTGATCGTGATCGGCGCCTTCCTGGCGCTGGCCTACAACCTCGAGCTGCTGGGCGGCAGATTCCACACCGATCTCTGGTTCGCGGTGGCCTGGGGCGGCTTCCCGGCCTTCACCGGCTGGTTCTTCCAGGCGCTTGACGTGCGTGTCGAGGCTGTCCTGCTGGCGCTCGCCTGCTGCCTGCTGAGCAGCGCCCAGCGGTGCCTCTCAACCCCGGCGCGGGACCTGCGCCGGCGGACGGTCTCGGTCAGCGGCTCCCAATTCATGCAGGACGGACAGGTCCGGGAGCTGGACGCAGGCCAACTGCTCGCCCCGCTCGAGGGAGCGCTCTCGGCACTGTGGAAGGCGATGGTCGTACTCGCGGTCGCCCTGGTGCTGCGACGGCTGTGACGCCCTCGGCAGGGCCGGACCTGCCGAGGCCCAGCTAGAGCATGACCTTGCCGCCGGCGATGTCGAGCGTCGCACCGGTGATCCACGACGACGCATCCGACGCCAGAAAAAGGGTCGCCGCGGCAACGTCGGCCGGCTGGCCGATGCGCCCGAGCAGGAATTGGGCGCCGAGCGTGTCCCGCTGTTCGGCGGTCATGTGCTCACGCATCCGCTCGTTTTCGACCGCCGACGGAGAGACGCAGTTGAGGCGGATACCCTGCGGGCCGAGCTCGCCGGCGAGGTGCCGCGTGAGCGCGACCACGCCGGCCTTCGCCGCGGCATACGCGGCGCTCGACCGGGCCGCCTGGCGGGCCGCCGCCGAGGCCATCGTGATCACGGTGCCGCTGCCCCGTGCGAGCATCCCCGGGAGGAATGCCTGGATCGTCAGGAATGTGGCGGTGAGGTTCCCGTCAACGACCTCGCGGAAGTGCGAGCCCGTCTCCTCCGCGAGCGCCACCGGGGCCCCGTTGCCACCGGCAAACGCGACCAGGATGTCGGGCTGCGCCAGCCGCTCGGCGACATCGCCGGCGAGCCGGCCAAGCTCGCGCTCGTTCGAGCAGTCCGCTGCGATCGCAACAGCCTGCCCGCGGTCGGCGGTGATCGACGCTGCGGTCTGCTCGCACGCGCCGAGGTCGCGACCGACGACGGCGACGAGCGCGCCGTTGGCGGCCAGCGCCGCGGCTGTGGCGGCGCCGATCCCGCGTGAGCCGCCGGTCACAACGGCGACCTTCCCGATCAGGTCCGGGTAGTGGGCGAGCGGTCCCGGGGCGGTCACGACACGACTGGGTGCGTCAACTGACATTTCAACGGCTCCTTTGTGGCTCCAACGGTTCCGAGCCCTAAGCTTAGATATCTAAGGCTTAGATGTCAAACGATAATTCCTGTAGAGTGGAACCACGATGACCGAGCGGGAGCGAGCTTCAGCTTCCGGCGGATCGCAGCGCCCGCCACAGCGCCCGCCGGAAGCTCCGACGACGACCCCCCTGGGCCTCCACCTGACGCGCGCCTCACGGCAGGTGCAGCGCGCTTTCGACGACGCGCTCGCGACGGCCGGCGGTTCGCTGCCCGTATGGCTGGTGCTGCTCAACGTCAAGATCCGGGGCCGCGCCAAGCAGCGCGAGATCGCTGCGGCGCTCGAGCTCACCGAGGCCACGGTCACCCACCATCTGACAGTGCTCGAGCGGCAGGGCCTGCTCACACGTGAACGCGATCCGAACAACCGCCGGGTGCAACTCGTCGAGCTCACACCGGAGGGTGAGCGACGCTTCCTCGCCCTGAGAGACGCGGCGCTCGCCTTCGACGCTCGCCTCAGACAGCCCTTCACGGAAGCCGAGCAGGCGCTGCTCGTGAAGCTGCTGGATCGCCTCGCGACCACCGTCGAAGCAGGCCGCTAGCGCGCGTATGAGCACTGTCGAGTCCGATCAGATCTTCGGTGGTGTCGAGACGGGTGGCACCTGGTCGGTGTGCGCACTCGGGAGCGGCCCCGACGCGATCATCGCGCGCGAACAGATCGCCACCACCGACCCGGCGGAAACGCTCGCACAGATCGTCGGCTTCTTCCGCCGCAACGTCACGCCGGTCGCGATCGGCGTCGGGTCCTTCGGGCCGGTGGACCTGCACGCCGACTCGCCGCATTGGGGCAGCGTCACCAAGACTCCCAAGCCCGGTTGGAGCGATGCGCCCGTGGCCGGCGTCTTGCAACACGAGCTGGGAGTGCCGGTCTGTTTCGACACCGACGTCGGAGCGGCCGCGATCGGTGAGCACCGCTGGGGCGCAGGCGCAGGCGCCGCGAGCCTCTGCTACCTGACCGTCGGCACCGGCGTCGGTGCCGGACTGCTGCTCGACGGCCGGCTGTGGCACGGGCTGGTCCATCCCGAGGTCGGTCACATGCGCGTTCCCCACGACCTGGCCAGGGATCCGTTTCCTGGGACCTGCCCATACCACGGTGACTGCCTGGAGGGACTCGCATGCGGGCCGGCGCTGGAGCAGCGCTGGGGACGCCCGGCGCGGGAACTGGGGCCCGATCACCCAGCCTGGGAGCTGGAGGCGGGCTACATCGCGGCGGCGCTGGCGAACATCGTCTTCACGCTCGGGCCTGATCGGATCATCGTCGGCGGTGGCGTGCTCGGACAGGAGCGGCTCCTGCCGTTGATCCGCCGGTGCCTGGATGAGCTGCTCGGCGGCTACCTGCAGACGGCGGTGCTCGACCCGGGCCTCGAGCGTTACGTCGTCCCGCCTGGCCTGGGAGACGACGCCGGCGTGCTCGGCGCGATCGCCATGGCCAAACTGGCTGCTGCGCGGCGCGGCCGCCGCCCGGCCTGATCGACCGGGCGGCGGCTCGCCTGCCTACCCTCTGGTCGCGGCCTCCGATGCGGGCCCGCTGACCGTGAGCGCCAGCGTGGCGGTGATGCCGCCGCTGGTCACTGAGATGGTCGCCTGACCAGGATGCTCCGCGATGACCTCGCCGCTGACCGGGTCGATCCGTGCCACGTGGCGGTCGGAGCTCGCCCACACGTGTGACATCGGGTCGGCCACCGGCATCGTCGGCGGGCTGGTGTCGTTGTCGCCGTTGTTGTTCACGGCGGTTGCGGTGAACGTCTGCTTCTGGCCGGGGCTCAGTGTCGCGCTGGCGCCCTGGTCGATGGTCACCGATTTGAGGGACGGCTCGACCGTGAACTGCACCTGCCCGTCGTTGTTGACGTGCACGAGGCCGAAGTGGTAGAAGCCTCCCTCATCAGCCGGCTTGTACGCGGGCATGCCGACGTCCGCGAACGTCAGCTGCACGATCCCGGTCCTGGCCGTGCCCTCATTGCCCTGCGGATCGAGGTACTGGTCACTGAACCCGCGTGAGTGGCCGTAGACGACCACCACGTGCTCGCGGGGATGGGTGTGCTGGTAGTCCTCGATCACCTGCAGGAACTGGTTGGCGTCCCAGCGGTCTGAGAACTGGCTGTCATCGCCGTCGTCACCCGGGTCATAGGCAGGCATGTGGATGCCGACAATCACCACCGGTGTCGTCACCGCGTTCAACTGCTGCACGAACCAGGGGTACTGCTGCTCGGCCGGGACCTGATAGGGGTCAGAGGCCGGGATCGAGCCCTGCGAGTTGTCCAGCCCGATGAATGTGGCGGGGCCGTCCGTGAACGAGAAGTGGGTGTTCTGGTTGAACACCTGGTTCCAGTTGTTGTCCTCGGGATCAGCGCCCTGGCTGGTCTCGTGGTTGCCGACGACGTCATATAGCGGCACCCCGAACTGGTCCCACTCCGACTTGGCGAACTGGAGGTCGGCCAGCGCTCCGTCGTCGGCGATGTCACCGAGGCTCACAGCCGTGTTCGGTATGGCGTTGGCCGGCAGCGGCGCGACCTGCTGACCCGCGGAGGTCGTGTACGTCTGTCCCGCGACGCGCTTGGCCATGTTGTCGATGTTCTGGGCACTGCTCGAGCCCGGATCAGCCGCCACCAGGTGGCTGTCGTCGCCGAGCAGCAGCGTCGACCCACCAGACCTGAAGTCGCCGGCGCTCTCATCGAAGGACAGCCACCGTGGGTTGTTCGGGTCGATCGCGACGTACTTCGGAGTGGGCGTCGTGTCGACCGCATAGTTCTCCGACATCCCGCCGAACTCGAGCGTGCCGTTCTCCGCCGAGGTGGCGTGCTGGTTGAGCAGGTCGAAGTAGTTCAGTGTCAGCGGGAAGGCACTGCCCGCCGGAACCGGGAACGTCAGATCGATCCACTGGTTGAACGTGGTCAGCTGCTCATTGACATCACGCGCCGTGCCGGTGCTGTCGATGTAGGCCCAGTAGAAGGACACGTCCTGCGGATTCGCGTCCGTCACCTTCAGGCGGAAGGTCACCGAGGTCGGCGCCTGGCCCTGGGCATTCAGGTTCACCGTGCCCGAGGTGTCGTTCGGCCAGAACACCACCTGGTGCACGGCCGTGGTGTTGGGGAGCGCGTAGTTCACGGAGATCGACCCGTCCTGGGTCGAGTCCGGCGGCGCGTCGGTGGTGTTGGCGAACGTCGTCGCCGGCACCGTTGTGGCATTCAACGGCTGGGACGTCCAGATTGATCCGTCATCGGCGGCGGTGATGATCGTGGTGCTGACCGAGCCGACCCCCAGAATCGCGCTGGCTGAGCCGCTGCCGACCGTTGCGGTCACATTCTCGGTGCCCGACGCCGTGGCCGAGGCGGTGAACAGCCCGGAGCTCGAGATCGAGCCGAGGCTCGCGTCGCTCAGCTTCCAGCTGACCGCCGAGGGGTCGATGCTCACCGGGGAGCCGCCCTTGTTGGTCCCCGTCACCGTGTATTGCTGGGTGGCGCTGCCGGCGATGTCAGTGTTGGCCGGTGTGATCGCCAGGCTGTCGAAGCTTGACTTGACCATCAGCGGGACGCTGAAGATCGCGTGCCCGGAGCGCACGATCAGGCGACCATGCCCGGCTGAGCCGGCAGTGAAGGTGCCGTTGCTCCATGTGCCGAGCTTCGACGGCACGGCGGTGACCGTGACCGGGTCGACGCTGGTCGGGTTGTCGAGCGCGTCGTCAGCGTAGGCCGCCACGCTCGAGGAGACGCCGCTGGCCGTCGACAGCGGCTTGTCCGCGTTGACGTGCACCGCGGTCGGAACGCCCGGCGTGGCCTCGTTGCTGTAGAAGAACAGGCCGTTGGCCACGTGCCGCTCCTCGCCGTCTGACGGCGTGTTCAGCACCGACACCTGCGTCTGGCCCGGCAGCCGGGCGACCATGTCGGACGAGCCGCCGGAGTCGAACAGGATCGCGTTGTAGGCGCCGTGACTGATCATCCACTGAGCCTGCTCGGGCCGGGTCAGACCCTCGGCCGAGCCCTCGGACTGGTGCCCGTCGAACACGGCGATGATCAGGTGCTTGTTGTCCTTGGTGATGCCGAGGCCGGTGACCGGGTTGTCCTGGTTGTTCTCACCGCCGCCCACCACGGGTACGGCCATCTGTCCGTTCTGCTCCAGCATCCCGCCGCCCTCGACGGCCGTCTGGATCTGGGACAGCGGATACGGGGACAGCGAATCGCTGATCTGGATCGTGTCCCCGGCCTTGACGTTGGCGGCCATCCATGCGGCGGGCGCCGCGCCGATCGCCACCACATCCTCCTCGTCGCCGGTCAATGCCGGCAGGCTGTGCTGGGACAACGCAATGCT
>WQWK01000062.1 GCA_009785395.1 Conexibacteraceae bacterium | reverse complement strand
CCTCCTCGACGGCGGGCAGCAGGGCGTCCTGCTGGGCCTTGTTGAAGCGGTGGATCTCGTCGAGGAAGAAGACCGTGCCGACATCCATGCGCTGGCGTTCGCGTGCGCGCTCGATCACGGCGCGCACCTCGGCGCGGCCCGCCTGGACGGCGCTCTCCTCCTCGAACGCCGCGCCCGAGGCGCCCGCGACGATGCGTGCAAGGGTCGTCTTGCCGGACCCCGGCGGTCCGTGCAGGATCATCGAGTGCGGGTGGCCGGTCTCGATCGCGCGGCGCAGCGCCGAGCGCTCGCCGAGCAGCCTCGTCTGGCCGACGAAGTCGGCGACCGTCTGCGGGCGCATGCGGGTGGCGAGGGGAGCGCCCGAGCCGGGGGTGCCCGGTGCGGGCGCCCCCGGCTCGGGCGGCGCCGGTTCAGGCGCATCGTCGAACAGCCGCTCCATTCCCACATTAAACGCCTGAGGCCCGCCTTGCGGCGGGCCTCAGATCCCAATCCCCAGCTATCTGTGAGTTATGCGGCGGGGCGCAGCGCAGCCATCTCGGGGTTGCGCGAGAGCGTGGTCAGCGCCCGGCGCTCCAGCTCGCCGGCCTGCGAGGTGGTGATCCCCAGCTGGGCGCCGGTCTGGCGCACCGTGCGGGGCTCGTCGCCACCGAGACCGAACCGCAGCTCGATCACGTTGCGCTCCATCTCCGGCAGCTTCGCGAGGACCTCGGCCACCTGAGCGTCACGCCAGTTGTCGGCGGCGTGCTCGTCAGGGCCGCGCTCGTCGCTCTTGAGCAGATCGCCAAGCGCGGTCTCGCCGTCGTCGCCAACCGGCTGGTCCAGGCTCGTGATCGCGGCAGACAGCTCGCGAACCTCGGTGACCTGGTCGATCGGCAGGTCGGCGACCGCCGCGACCTCCTCATCGGTGGGCTCGCGGCCGAGCTTGAGGGCAAGTTCGCTCTCAACCTTGCGGACCTTGACCTGGCGCTGGGCGACATGCACCGGGACGCGGATCGTGCGGCCCGAGTTCTGCAGCCCGCGCTGGATCGCCTGACGGATCCACAGGGTGCCGTAGGTGGAGAACTTGAAGCCCTTGCGCCAGTCGAACTTCTCGACCGCGCGGATCAGGCCGAGCATGCCCTCCTGCACCAGGTCCTCCAGCGGCAGGCCGTGGCCCTGGTAGCGGCGGGCCTGCGCGACGACGAGGCGCAGGTTCGCGTTGATCATGCGGGTCTTCGCCTCGAGGTCGCCGCGCTCGATCAGCTTCGCGAGCTCGATCTCTTCGGCGGCCGTCAGCAGTTCATGGGTGCGAGCCTCGCGGAAGAAGATCTCGAGGGCCTCCATCGAGCCGTCGAGCATCGGCGTCGCGGCGCGACGGCGCGGGGTGCGCGCGCTCAGCGCGGTGCCGCGGCGCGTGCCGGCGGCAGCGCTGGTGTGGCGCGGGGCGTGCCCTGTCTCCTTCTTCTCCTTGTGCTCGCCGCGGGTGCGGCTTGTGGTGGTGCTCATAGTTTCGTCCGAATCTCAGTCGTTCGCTAATTTGAAGATGATCGAATTATACGTGTACGTAAGGTTCTGTGTCAAGGCCGGAGACCCCCTGGAGGGGTCCTATGTGCTCAACCTCACACAGCACATGGGCCTTCAGGACGGTTATCGGCAAATTGGGCGGTTGCCTTTACGCCTCCTAGAACACTCGACCCGCTCCAGCGGTGCGTAAGTGCCTATTAAGAACTGACGAAGAGGCGCGGCGGGCGGGCCACCGGTGCGAGCCTGATTTCGAAACTTGGGCGGAATCCCCTGCCCACAGACTTCAAACCCGGCTCGCTTACTAATACGTCCGAGCGGGCGCTTCGTTACCGCAGTTCTGTTGGCAACGTGTTAGGGCGAGGCGGGCGCTATGCGCTGGCCGCGTAGGCCGCGTGCGGCTCCGCCGAGGCGAGCACACAGTCCATCAGGCCCGGGAAACGGGCGTCGATCTCCGCGCGGCGCAGCGACACCAGCCGCTGCACACCCTCGCTGCGGGTGTAGGTCAGGCCGGCGTCGCGCAGCACACGCAGGTGGTGCGTGACCGTCGACTTGGAGACTGAAACCTCGAGGCTCCCGCAGGAGAGCTCCGCATGGGCGCCCAGGATCCGGACGATCTCGAGCCGGACCGGGTCGCTGAGGGCGTGCAGCACATCCGTCAGATGAAGCTGCTCGGGGTCTGGGTGCGGGATCAGGCGCACCGGACGTTCCTCCAACTCACGTGGGACAAAGATAGCGGCGCCCGCGGAGCATCCGGACAGCTCAGCCCGGCTCGCCCAACGCCGCGAGCGCCTGGGCGTGCAGCAGGCCGTTGGTCGCCAGACCGCTGCCGCCGCCGGGGCCGGATGAGCCGTCCAGGCTCGTGAACCGCCCGCCGGCCTCCTCCACGACGATCGAGACGGCCGCCAGGTCCCAGAGCGTCGCCTCCGGATCGGTCGCGATCTCCGCTGCGCCCTCGGCCACCAGCATGTACTGCCAGGCGTCGCCGACGCCGCGTGAGCGCCAGCAGCGGCGGGCAAGGCCGACGATCCGCTCGAACGCGCCGATCGCGTCCCACTCCTCGATCCCGCTCCACGCGAGCTGGGCGCCGGCGAGGTCGGCGAGCTTCGAGACGTGGATCTGCCGCCCGTCCGCGAACGCGCCCCGGCCGCGCAGCGCCCACCAGCGCTTGCGCAGCGCCGGCATCGCGACGACCCCGACCTTCACCTCGCCGTCCTCGAGCAGCGCGATCAGCGTCGTCCACGTGTCCATGCCGCGCACGTAGCTCTTGGTGCCGTCGATCGGGTCGATCACCCAGGCACGACCGGAGGCGGGCGCGGATGCGCGACTGTCGGCGGGGGAGGTTGCGCGACTGTCGACGGGCGAAGCAGCGGCGAGCCCGCCGAACTCCTCACCGATGATCAGGTCGTCCGGGCGCACAGCCGCCAGCCGCTCGCGCAGGGCAAGTTCGACCGCCTTGTCGGACTCGGACACCGGGGTCAGGTCGGGCTTGGTCTCGACCGCGAGGTCCTCCGCGCGGTAGCGGGCCATCGTGATCTCGTCGGCGAGGTCGGCGAGCTCAAGCGCGAGTGCGAGGTCGTCGTCGTATTGCGCGGCCACCGGCGGGCATCCTAGTACGCTGCCCGCTGATGTCCGACCTTCAGGCCGAGACGACCGAGGTGCTGCAGCGGCTGATTCGCTTCAACACGGTCAACCCGCCGGGCAACGAGCGCCCGGCGATCGAGTACCTCGAGGCTTACGTCCGCGATGCCGGCTTCGAGACCGAACTGCTCGCCGCCACGCCGGAGCGCCCGAACCTGGTCGCGACACTGCGCGGCGCTTCCGGTGACGGGCCGACGCTCGTCTACCTCGGCCACGTCGACACGGTGCTGGCATCGGTGCAGGACTGGGAGCGCGACCCGTGGGGAGGCGAGCTCGCCGACGGCTACCTGTGGGGCCGCGGTGCGGTCGACATGAAGTCCCAGGTCGCGGCCGAGGCCGTGGCCGCGGTCGCGCTCGCGCGCAGCGGCTGGCGGCCGGCGCGGGGCGCGCTGAAGCTCGTGTTCGTCGCCGATGAGGAGACCGGCGGTGAGGTGGGCGCGCGCTGGCTGACCCAGCAGCACCCTGACAAGGTCCGATGCGACCTGCTCGTGAATGAGGGGGCCGGCAGCTTCTTCGAGATCGACGGCATCCGCTACTACGGCGTCTGCTGCGGCGAAAAGGGGATCTTCCGCTTCCGCCTGACCGCGACCGGCGCGGCCGGGCACGCCTCGATGCCGCGGCTCGGTGACAACGCGCTGCTGAAGCTGGTGCCGGTGCTGGAGGCGCTGCGCGCCGGCTCGCACGGGTACGACCCGACGCCGGCGCCGCTGGCGCTGCTGGAGGGGCTCGGCGAGGACCCGGGCGACGTGCCCGGCGCGCTCGCGCGGCTCGCACCCAAGCATCCGGCGATCCGCACGATGGTCGAGCCGATGCTGAGCGTCACGCACACGCCGACCATGGTTCACGCCTCGGACAAGATCAACGTGATCCCGGCCCACGCCTGGGTCAAGGTCGACACGCGGGTGCCGCCGGGACTCGGCGCCGATGTCGCGCTCGGGCGCCTGCACGACGTGCTCGGCGACACCGCCGATGAGCTCCAGATCGAGTTCACCGAGCAGGTCTACGGCTACGCCTCGCCGCCGCGCAGCGAGTTGATGGACGCGATCGAGCGCTGGATCGAGGCCAACGACCCCGGCGCCAAGGCCGTCCCGGTGCTGCTGCCCGGCTACTCGGACTCGAGCTACTTCCGCGCCGCCTTCCCCGACCTGATCGCCTACGGCTTCTTCCCCCAGCGCCATCAGGAGCTGCTCGAGGTGACGGCGCTGATGCATAACTCCAACGAGCGCATCGACGTGCGCGACCTGGGTTACGCGGCGAGCTTCTACGCGGACCTCGCGCGCGAGCTGCTCGGCTGAACGTCCGGTTCGGGCATGCGCTCTGTGGGGGGCTCGTCCGTGAGCTCCCTGGTCGAGCGGGGTATGAGCGCGAGGAACACGGCGAGCACGCCGATCCCGCCGCCCACGCCCAGCACCGGGCGGACCCCGAACGATGCCGCGAGCGGCCCGGCCAGCACGAAGCCGACCGGGAGCAACGCCAGCGATCCCATCCAGTCGTAGGAGCTGACGCGCGAGAGCGCGTCCGGCGGGATGTGCTTGGCGAGCGCCGTCTCCCAGATGACCATGAACATGCCGCTCTGAACGCCCGCGATCAGCATCCAGGCCGCGACCACGCCGCGCGGCGGCCCAACCGCTACCACGATCGACATCGCGGGCCACATGGCGGCGGTCGCGAGCATGTCACGCAGCGGCCGCCGCGGGTGCCACCTCGTGGCCAGCAGCGAGCCGGCGACCGAGCCGACACCGAAGAGCGCGACGAGCACTCCGAAAACGCCGACGTGACCGTAGACGTCACGGACGGCCGCCGGCCCGAGCGCCTCCCAGGTCGCGAAGGAACACATCACCACGAGGCTGAAGGCGGCGATCGTCACCCACACCCACGGGCGTGAGGCGACCTCGCGGAAGCCGGCGCGCAGCTCGTGCGCGACGCTCTGCCGGCTCTCGGTGGCCGCGGCGCCACGGACCCGCGGCCGGATCTCCATCAGCGTCAGGGCGCTGATGAGGAACGTGCCCGCGTCAGCCGCGAACGCCTCACCCGCGCCGACCGCCAGCACCAGCACCGTGGCGATCGCCGGCCCGAGCACGAGCGTGACGTTCCATGACCCCTCGATCAGCGCCCGCGCGGCCTGAATCTGATCCTCGGGCACGGTCTGCGGAAGCAGCCCGGTATAGGCCGGCTGGAAGAACGCCCAGGCGGCACCGAACATGAACTCGATCGCCGCGATCTGCCAGACGCGGGCCACGCCGGCCAGGATCAGCACCGCGAGCACCGCGTGCAGGGCGCCGCGGATCAGATCGGTGACGACCATCACCCGGTGGCGCGGCAGGCGGTCGGCCCAGACTCCCCCGAACAGCAGCAGCAGCACGAACGGGACGGTCTGGGCGGCCAGGATCAGGCCGAGATCGGTCGGCGAGCCGGTCGTGCGCGTGATGTAGATCGCCATCGCGACCATCACGGCGTTGCTGCCGAAGTTGCTCGCCGTCTGCCCCCAGAACAGCAGCCTGAAGTCGCGGTGGCGCAGCGGGTTGACTCGTCTCGGCCCCGTCATCCTTGCATCCGACGTTACCGTCAGCGTTATGAGGCCATTGCGAGCACTCCGTGAGCGGTCGGACCGCTGGTCGCTTCAGTGGAAGGTCTTCGCGCTGAACGCCACCGTCTTCGCGCTGGCGTTCGCGGCCGTAGCCTGGACGCCGGTCACCGTCCACCGCGTGGCGAGACCGGGTGAGGTACTGGTGCTGTCGGGCGTGCTGGTGCTGATGCTCGTGCTCGACCTGTTCCTGCTGCGGCGCGCGTTCGGGCCGCTCAAGCGGCTCGCGTCGACGATGGGAGCGGTTGACTCGGTGCTCGAGGATGACCAGCGGCGGTCTTTTGACGGCGCCAGCTCCGAGGTCCGGGCGCTCGCCGAGGCGCTGGATCGCATGCTCGAGCGGCTGGAGCAGGAACGACGCGGCGGCGCGTTGCGCGAGCTGGCTGCGCAGGAGCGTGAACGCCGCCGGATCGCGGGCGAGCTCCACGACGAGGTTGGCCAGATGCTCACGGCGATCGCGCTGCGGGCCGAACGCGCTGCGCAGGAGGCGGAAGGCGATCAACGGGCTGCCCTGCTCGAGATCTCGGAGAGCGCGCTCGGTGGGCTCGAGGATGTGCGCCAGATCGCGCGTCAGCTGCGCCCCGAGGTGCTTGACGACCTCGGGCTGGTGAACGCCGTGATCGCCCTCTGCGGGCGTGTCGACCGGCAGGGCATCCGCGTGCGCAGGGAGCTGGACTGGACACTGCCCGAGCTGGCGCCGGAGGTCGAGCTGGTCATCTATCGCGTTGCACAGGAGGCTCTGACGAACGTGCTGCGTCATGCGGACGCGACAGAGGTGGTGGTGGGGCTGCACAGCGCCGGGCGTCGCGTGCTGCTCGAGGTGACCGACAACGGTCGCGGCCTGCCCGCGGGCGCGGTCGAGCAGGGCATGCGGGGAATGCGCGAGCGCGCGGTGGTCATCAACGCGAACCTCGAGGTCCGTCCAGGCACCGAGGGCGGCACCTGCCTGGTCCTCGGCGTTCCCGTGTGACCGGCGACCGTGCCCGCGCGGAAGACCAGGGTGCTCCTCGCCGACGACCACGCGCTGGTCCGCAGCGGCCTGCGCGCGGTGCTCGACGCCGAGCCCGACATCGAGGTGGTCGCCGAGGCCGCCGACGGGATGGAGGCGCTGCAGCGAGCCTCGGCCGGAGACATCGACCTCGCGATCATCGACGTATCGATGCCGCGTCTCACCGGGCTGCAGGCCACAGCCGAGGTCCGGCGGCGCTCCGACGTCCGCGTGCTGATCCTCTCCGTCCATGACAACGAGCAGTACTTCTTCGAGGCGCTCAGGGCCGGGGCGTCCGGCTATGTCCTCAAATCCGCGGCGAACAGAGACCTGATCGAGGCGTGCCGCGCGGCGATGCGGGGCGAGGCGTTTCTCTACCCGAGGGCGGTCGTCGCGCTCACCCGCGACTACCTCGAGCAGGTGCGCCGCGGGGAGGCCGCCCCGGTCGATCCGCTCACCCCGCGCGAGCTGCAGATCGTCAAGCTGATAGCGGAGGGGCGCACGAGCGACGCGATCGCCGCGGAGCTCGTGATCAGCCGCAAGACCGTCGATCACCACCGCGCGAACATCCTTGCGAAGCTCGAGATGCGGAGCGTCGCCGATATCACCCGTTATGCGATCCGGCGCGGTCTGATCGAGCCGTAAACCCGTCTTCGCAGATGGGTACTTACACCTATTCACCCGGCTGGCCGCCCCTGCCAGCCTCAGTGTTGTGACCGAGATCGCGATTGCGCTCAGCCGGCCCGCGCTCACGCCGGAGGCCAGGGCCTGGATCAAGAACCTCCCCGGCGAGACCCGGCCGGTGCTGACCCGCGGCGGCGCGGCGGGGCTCGACCGACGCGCGCTGCTGTTGCGGGTCGATGTGCAGGCCGCCTCAGAGTCCGAAGCGCAGGACCAGCTGGACACGCTGCTCACCGATCTGCGGATGCTCGGACTCCGCCCGAGAGTGCTTCCAGAAGCTCACGTCTAACCACCGCGCAGGCCGTGGAAACTGGTCAGGGACAGAGAAGCCTCCATGAAGCGGGGCACAAGACGGGGCGCCAGGGACGCGACCGGTCGGGGTCGGCGCACGCCCCGGGGCGCTCCTTCAACGAGGCCGCCCACAAACTCGGGTCCTGGCGGGTCGAGCCCGAACCGACGCCGGCGGCTCAGGCCGGCGTGGTGGCCGAGCCGGATGACGACGAGCGTGACGTCGTCGCCCACGGCAGCAAGGTCGTGCTCGGTCTCGGAGCCCTTGGGGTGGTCTACGGCGACCTCGGCACGAGTCCGCTCTACACCGAGCAGGTGATCTTCACCCAGCACGCCGACGCCGCCCACGCGACGCCGGCCGGCGTCTACGGGGTCGTCTCGCTGGTGTTCTGGTCGATGACGATCATCGTCTGCGTGAAGTACGCCGGCTTCCTGATGCGAGCTCACAACCGCGGCGACGGTGGCGGCATGGCGCTGGCCGCGTTGATCCAGCGCCGCGGCATCGGGCGGACGGCGCTGCTCGTCACTCTGGGGATCTTCGGCGCGGGGCTCTTCTTCGGCGACGGGATGGTCACCCCGGCGATCTCGGTCACCTCGGCGGTTGAGGGGGTGAACGTCGTGACCCCGAGCTTCGCGCACCTGGTCGTGCCGATCTCGCTGGGGATCCTGATCGCCCTGTTCGCGGTTCAGCGCAAGGGGACCGGCGCCGTCGGCTGGATGTTCGGGCCGATCCTGCTCGTGTGGCTGCTGGCGATCGGCCTGCTCGGCATCAACGAGGTGGCGCAGCACCCCGGCGTTCTGCAGGGGCTGTCCCCGACCTGGGGCGCCCGCTTCATGGTCGACCACGGCGGCGCGGCGTTCTTCGCGCTCGGCGGCGTGGTGCTGGCGCTCACGGGCGCCGAGGCGCTGTACGCGGACCGTGGTCACTTCGGGGCCCAGCCGATCCGGCGCACCTGGTTCGGGATCGTGTTCCCCTGCGTGCTGCTGTCCTACCTCGGGCAGAGCGCACTGATCCTGGCGCACCCGGACGCGGCCAGAAACCCGTTCTTCCTGCTGGTGCCGGAGAGCCTGCGGATTCCGATGGTGGTGCTGGCGACCACCGCCACGATCATCGCGTCCCAGGCTGCGATCACCGGCTCCTTCTCGGTGACGCGGCAGGCCGTACAGCTCGGCTTCCTGCCGAGGCTGAAGATCACGCACACCTCTGACCTCGAGGGCCAGATCTACGTGCCGATCATCGCCGCCGTGCTCGCGGCCGGCGTGATCGCCCTGGTGGTCGTCTTCCAGACCTCGGGCCGGCTCGCCAACATCTACGGTGTCGCGGTGACGGGAACCTTCGTGCTGGACACGATCCTCTTCATGGCGGTTGCGCGGGCGATGTGGAAGGTCGCCGTCTGGAAGCTGGCCCTGCTCGGAGGCGTCCTGCTCGTGATCGAGACGGCGTTCTTCGCGCTCGGCGGCGTGGTGCTGGCGCTCACGGGCGCCGAGGCGCTGTACGCGGACCGTGGTCACTTCGGGGCCCAGCCGATCCGGCGCACCTG
>WQWK01000061.1 GCA_009785395.1 Conexibacteraceae bacterium | reverse complement strand
CGAACTCGTCGTGCAGGAGATACACCGGCGCGAACGGGTGGGCGGTGAAGTCGGGGCCCCGCGGCGCGGCGCGCATGTCGGCGGGCAGCCGGTCGCGCAGGCTCGGGACGCGGCTGCCGACCCCGGTCCGATCGCGGTCGAGCCCGAGCAACGCCCCGATCTTCCAGCGGATCGCGAACAGGGCGCGGGTCAGCTGCGAGGACGAGTCGACGCCGTGTGCGATCTGGTCGACCAGTCGCGGGAGCTCGTCGGGGCCGCCAGCGGCCGGAAGGGCCCACACGTCCTCCAGGCGGAAGTCCGCGACCAGCTCATGGATCCGCCACGGGCGGTCGAGGTGCTCGGAATCGGCGAGTCGCACGCCGTCGGTCACGATCACGGCCCGGCCAAGCGCTCGAGATCGGCTCGATCAAGCGCACTGGAGCGAGCGCGCTTCATGTGGACAAGGTGCTCGCGTGAGCACACCAGGAGCTTGGCTCCCTGCAGCTCGACCGTCATCGCACATCTCGCAGCGCGCTGAACGTCGGCACTCCCCGGCCTGATCGTCATGACGACTTCCATGGTAAGGAAGCGGTCGACGGTTCGAGTCCGTGAGAGGAGCGCGTTGCGCTACGGATCAGGCCGGGCCCTTGGGCACGCGCCCCGAGGCGGCGCCGTCAGCCGCGCGCATGGCCCCACGTGACGGAGGCTTGACGGTCGCCAGATCCGCGAACACGCCGATGCTCCCGGCATCGGTTCGCAGCAGCGAGTCGTTCGGGGCGCTCGGGACCGGGCGGCCGTCCCAGCCTCGCAGGTAGACGTTCGGGGAGGTCTCTGCGTGCTTGGTGATCAGGCCGGCGAGTTTGACCGCGAAGTCATAGAGACGCGCATCGTGGTTCTCGGAGTAGAGCGTCAGCAGCCCGCGGATCAGCACCGAGTCGTACTGCGGTCCGTCGGCGAAGGGCGCGAGCCACCTGATTTCGTCACGGGCACGCTGATCGGCCTCGGTGCACCACGACTGCTTGCCGGTCGCCTCGCACAGGGCGGTCATGGCGGCGACCATCGCGCCCTCGCCGTCATGTGGCATCCCGACGCTCTTGGGACCGACCGGTTTGCTGGGCGAGCCCGGGGCGGACGTGGACGCGCCACCGCCAGGCCGGGTCGCGCCGGGGCCGTGGCCGCCCCCCGACCCGCTGATCGTCCCGCCCGGCTTGCAGAGGGGCGGCTTGGCCTGTGCCGGACACTTCATGATCACGAGCGTTCCGGGCTTGCAGCTGTTGGAGCCGGTCTTGCACGGCGCCACCTGGATCGAGTCGGGCGTACAGCTGCTGCTACCTGCGACACACATCCGAAACCCCTGCCCGCCCGTCGGCTTGCGGTTGACATATGAGTCCGGCTCGATCAGGTAGGGATAGGGCGTGTTCGCCACCGAGATATAGACACCCTGGGGGCTGAGCAGGTGCTTGTTGGCCCAGCCGATGTACGTCTCAGCGTGGGCCAGGTATTCGGCGCGGCCCGTGGTCTGGTAGAGCCCCGCGGCCAGGTCTGCGGCGGCCCCAAGCGCCTCGCCGGAGAGCCACTGGTGCTCAGTGCTCCACCACATCCCGCCGCCGTTCTGAGCGTCCCAACCGCCTGCGGAGATGAACGCGAACGCGTGCTCGGCGTCGGTGAGGTAGGAGCGGTTGCCGGTGGCGCGGTACGCGTTCAGGAACGCGATACCGATCCAGCCGTTGTCGTCGTACCAGGTCGGCTGTGTGGAGCTCCGCTCACCGACGTTCGGCGAATAGCCAGGGACCGGCTTCAGGTTCGGGTTCCAGTAGCGCTCCTCGCCGCGGGCGTATGCCTCGACGGCCGCCTTGGTGCCGGCTGTCGGGTCGGCGAGCGCGATCTCATCCATCGCCTCGAACAGTCCGTTCCCACCCCACAGCGTCACCTGCCCGCGCTTGGAACCCGAGCCGAGCTGGTCATAGAACCAGCCTGCCGAAGCGTCCCACCACTGCGAGGTCTTGGCGACGCCGGCCTCAGCCAGCTGAAGGTATGACCGCGATGCGACGGATCCCTGGGAAAACGGGAACTTCGTGGCAGCACCAGCACCTGCGGCGGTCACGACCAGCGCGAGCATTGCGACGACAACCGCCGCGACCAGGGCGGCGGCTCCGGCGTAGATGCGGTTCGGTATCTGGCGTATGGAGCGGAACAAGCGTGGCCTCTTGTCGTTGCACTGTAAGGGGGCGCTGTTACGCGCGGGTTACAGGCAGCCGACCGGTACCGTGTCGGCAATGAGCGAAGGGCACGAGCCCGACTCGACTCCGATCCTCGCGTCGGACGCCGAACGCGAGCGCAGCATCGCAGTGCTGCGCGACGCGGTCGGCGAGGGTCGGCTGACCCTGGACGAGTTCAGTGAGCGCGTCGGCCTCGCCCAAGCTGCGCGCACCGACCAGGAGCTGGCCAATCTGGCCCGCGACCTGCCCGGCACCCCTGCCGCATCGGGCTTGCCGGCCGCCGTCGCCGAAGAACACCGGGCTTTCTGCTCACATCTGATTCGCAGCGGCCCGTGGTCGCTGCCGCACCGCTCCTCGTGGCGCTCGATCTTCGGCACGATCGACCTCGACCTGCGCCAAGCGCGGCTTGCCGGCCAGGAGACCACGATCGAGGTCTACAACCTGTTCGGCACCGTGACCGTGATCGTCCCCGAGGGCGTCGAGGTGCGCGTCCGCGGCGGCGGGTTGTTCGCGAGCCAGAAGATCGACGCACCGGAGCGATCCCCGATCGCTGACGGACCCAGAGTGACGATCGACACCCGTGGCCCTGGCGGCACTCTCCATGTTCGCACCCGCCCTCGGCGCGGCAGCTGACACCTACGCGCCGGCGTACAACCGCTCGAACACCTCCGCGTACTTGTCGTAGACGATCGCGCGCTTGACCTTGAGCGTCGGCGTGAGCTCGCCGCCGGCCTGGGTGAACTCGTGTTCGAGGACGGCGAAGCGCTTGATCTGCTCGATCCGCGCGAACTTCCGGTTGACGCGGTCCACCTCCTCCTGGAGCTCGGCGTGGACAGCGGGGTCGGTTGCGATCGTCGCCGGGTCGGTTGCGATTCCCAGCCGCTCAGCCAGCTTCACCGACTCGTCGGGGTCGAGCGTGAGCAGCGCGACCAGGTAGTTGCGGTTGTCGCCGTACACGACCGCCTCGGTGATGTAGCGGCTGTCGCGCAGGTCGCTTTCGATGTTGACCGGCGTGACGTTCTTGCCGCTCGAGGTGATGATCAGATCCTTCTTGCGGCCGGTGATGCGGAGGAACCCGTCCTCGTCGATCTCGCCCAGGTCACCGGTGTGCAGCCACCCGTCGGCTTCGAGTGTCTCCTCCGTCACCGCCGGATTGTTGTAGTACCCCTTGAACACATGCGGCCCGGCGAGCAGAACCTCACCGTCGGGCGCAAGCGCCACCTCGGTCCCCGGCAGGGCTGTGCCGACAGTTCCAAAGCGCAGGCGGCTTGGAGAGTTGAGCGTGGCGGCGGCGCAGGTCTCGGTCAGGCCGTATCCCTCGAGCACCAGCACACCACACGCGTCGAAGAACTCGAGCAGTTCCTTTGCGACAGGCGCCGCTCCGACCAGCGCGACCTGGAACTCTGGACCGAATCGCTCCCGGATCTTCGATAGCACCAGCCGGTCAGCAAGCCGGTACTGGAGGTCGGTGAGCAGATCGGGCTGCCGCTGCTCGCGCAGCGCCCGGCGCGCGACGCGCCCGTGCCGGAGCGCCCAGTCGAACAGTTCTCGCTGCACGCGGCCGGAGTCCGCGACCCGGCCGGTGACAACTCCATGGATCTTCTCGTAGACCCGCGGCACTGAGGGGAAGTGCGTTGGCGCACGGGTCATCAGCTCGTCGGCGATCTTGCTCGTGTCACCACTCCAGTAGATGACGCGCGCACCAACGCTGAGGGTCACCATCTGCGCCACTCGCGCGAGCACGTGCGCGAGCGGGAGGAACTGGTACATCGAATGCGTGTGCTTCATATGCAACCGCCGGGCGTACATGTCGACCGTTGCCAGAAAGTTCTCATGGGTGAGCATGCAGCCCTTGGGCGGGCCGGTGGTGCCGGATGTGTAGACGAGCGTCGCGAGGTCACCAGGCGCGATCTGCGCGACACGCTCACGCACCCGCTCGGCGGGCACGTGCGCACCGCGTCCGCGCAACTCGTCGAGCGTGATCACGTCCCCAGCGTCACCGGCGTCACCGGCGCCACCGGCGTTCGCGGCGTCACCGTCCAGCACCACCACGTGCTCGAGGGCGGTGTCGGCACGGATCTGGGCGATCTTTGTCACCTGGTCGGCATCACAGAACAGCAGGCGCGCCCCTGAGTGCCCAAGCACATATGCGCACTCCTCCGGGGAATTGGTGTGGTAGACGGGCGTCACCACCGACCCGGCGCACAGCGCGCCGCAGTCAGCCATCGTCCAGTGCGCGGAGGTCAGCCCGAGCACCGCGACGCGGTCACCCACCTCGATGCCGAGCGCGATCAGTCCCTGCGCGATCTCCATGCTGATGCGACCGAGCTCGCGGTAGGAGACCTCCACGTCGCGCCCGTCGCGCGCGAACTGGAGGGCGGCTGCGTCGTAACGCTCGGCCGCGCCGAGGATCATCGCGCCGAGACCGCCTGGCCGCTCGAGAGCCGGCCGCGCGCCATCCGGACCCGCCCGCTGCGCGGTCGTCTCAGCACCGGTTTCCTGCGGCTCCGCGTGCGGTTCCGCAGTCTTGGCCGCCGGAGCGGCTGCCCGGTTTGTCTTGAACAGCTTCATCGGACGCTGCCGTCAGGGCCAGTGTCTCAGATCAGGCTTGCTCCGGGCGACTCAGATCTCGCCGTCGTAGTAATCGACCTGGCCGTCCGCGCGCCGGAGCATCACGCGGTCAGCATCGTTGCCGGGCCAGACGCCGATCTTGTCGCTGTCGGGATAGACGGCGACGGAGGGTTCGCGTGCGCCGGAGAACATCAGCAGCCTGGCGGTCAGATCGCCACGGTTGGTGACCTTGTGTGCTCCTTCAGGGCCCGGCGCGAAACACACGAGGTCACCCTTCGTGAGCTCGTGTTCGCCACCCGGGCCGCGCAGGTCGAGCTTCCCCTCGAGCAGCAGCAGCCACTCCTCCTCGTACTCGTAGTGGTACGGGCACAGGCTCTGCCCAGCCGGAAGCTCGTAGAGCTTGACGGCCAGCGCCTCACCGCCGGCAAGCCGGCCAATGCGCGCAAACCCTCCTTGGTAGCCCGGCGGGTCGCTGTCGTCGTACTCGAACTCGGCGCTGAAGACGTTCGGATGGCTCATCGACCGATCATTCCAGGTCAGGCCGGCTGCAGGCCGCGAAGCTCCGGCAGCACCTTCTCAGCCACCATCGCCGCGGTCGCGACCGGATCGGCACTGGTCGCCATCCCGCCGCCGCTCATCATGAAGACGATCTCGGGGAAGCCCGCCTCCGCATAGGCGTGCGCCCGCTCAACCAGCTCCGCGGGGTCCTCACCTGCCGGAATCTGCACCGAACGGCGGATCTCGGCCGGGTCGCGACCGATCGCCGCGCAGGCCTCGTCCAGCTGCCGCGAGCCCTCGGCGGCGCTCTCCGGGTCGCGGCCGAATCCGCCGCCGGCGTTCCACACGTCCGCGTGCCGGGCGGTCAGCTTGAGCATTGCCGAGCCGCTGGAGCCAACCCAGACCGGCGGATACGGCTTCTGGACCGGCTTCGGATTCGCGACCGCGTTGCGCATCGTGAAGTAACGGCCCTCGAAGTCGGTCCGCTCCTGCGTCCACAGCGACCTGATCACCTGCATGCCCTCGGAGAAGACCCCGACCCGGTGGTCGAGACCGGCGATCGCATACATCTCGTGCTCGTTGGCCGCCCACGCCGCACCGATCCCGAACTCCAGGCGACCGTCCGAGAGGTGGTCGACGGTGGTCGCGAGCTTCGCCAGCAGCGCCGGGTTGCGATAGGTCATGCCGGTCACGAGCAGCCCGATGCGCACGTGACTGGTCGCCATCGCCATCGCGGCCAGCAACCCCCACCCGTCGAAGATCGGCCTGTCATCGCCGATACCTCCGATCGTCGCCAGATGGTCCATCGCCCAGCAATGGTCGAAGCGCGCCTCGTCCGCGATCTTCCACACCGCCTTGTAGCTCTCGATCGGAGCGTCCTGCGAGAGCTTGATCCCGACTCGCACCGGCTGTGTCATCACGCCTCCTTGGTCAGATCTGGCGCCCGCAATCCTAGTGGTGACAGGGTGCCGGTCAGTCAGCCCAGATACCGCGGCGGCGGCCCGTAAGATCGACGGAGTGTTCGAGGCGGGCGCGATCATCCTGGCCGGTGGCCGGTCCTCGCGCATGGGCACCCCGAAGGCCGCACTCGACTGGCACGGATCCACGCTGTTGCGGAGAGTGAGCGGCCTTGCCCAGCGGGCCGTCGACGGCCCGGTCGTGGTCGTCAGGGCCCCGGGCCAGGAGCTGCCCGACCTGCCCGCATCAGTGGCGGTGGTGACGGACGCGCGCGAGGGACGCGGGCCGTTACAGGGCATCGCGGCTGGCTTTGCCGCGATGCACAATCGCGCTGTGGTGGCCTATGTCTCCTCGACGGACGTCCCGCTACTGCACCCGGAGTTCATCCGGCGGGTACTGGCCGGCTTCGATCCCGACACGGACGTCGTCGTGCCCGTCCTGCACGGGTTCCGCCAGCCGCTGGCGGCGGCGTACCGGCTCTCCCTGCTGCACCTCGTCGAGGAGCTGATCGCAGCCGACCAGCTCAAGCCGGCGTTCCTGTTCGAGCGCTGCAACGTGTCGTGGCTCGACGACGCGGCGCTGCTCGCGGACGACCGGCTCGCCCGCGCCGACGCCGAGCTGGCGTCCGTCCGCAACCTGAACGAGCCCAGCGACTACCGGGAGGCTCACGCCCTCCCCGCGCCCGAGGTCACCGTCCGGCGCTACGGACCGCTCGCGGCCCGCGGCGCCCCGCGGGAGCAGACGGCGCGGGCCTGGACTCTGGGCGAGCTCGCCGCAGGGGTCGGCATCCCGCTCGACAGGCATGTGGTGGCCGCCCTGAACGGCGACCAGATCACGCGTGACCCGGAGCTGCCCCTGGCGGCCGGGGACGCGGTGGCGTTCCTGGCCGCCGACGCCGGCGGCTGAAAGGTAACCGTTGGGCCAAACCGGGGTCATAGCAACGGTTTGGCCCAACGGTGACGCGTCCGGGCCCGCGGACCGTGGTCCCTAAAATCGAGGGATGGCACCGGGCGGTTATTTCCTCCGGGCTCTGATCGTCGATCTGTCGACCGGCCAAAGCACCGTCAAGCCGTTGGGCGAGGACGTGGTGCGGTCGTTCATCGGCGGCGCCGGCCTCGGCGCCTGGCTGATGCACGAGTGCTGCCCACCCGGCGCGGACCCGCTCGGCCCGGAGGCGCCGCTGATCTTCGTGTTCTCACCGCTGGTCGGCACGCCGCTGACCACGAGCGCGAAGTTCGCCGTGGTCGCGAAGTCGCCCCTGACCGGGCGGCTGACGGACGCGCTCGCGTCGAGCCACTTCGCGATCGCGGGGAAGCTCACCGGCCACGACGCGATCGTCCTGCAGGGTGCCTGCACGAGCCCGTCGGTTCTCAGGATCGACGGCGAGTCGGTGCAGATTGAGCCCGCGCAAGACCTCTGGGGACTGGCCGCCGCCGAGGCTGAGACCCGGTTGCGTGAACGCTCCGGCCCCGCCTGGCGCGTGGCGGCGATCGGCCCCGCGGGCGAGCGCGGCGTCCGCTACGCGACGATCTCCCACGACGGCCGTCACGCCGGTCGCGGCGGCCTCGGTGCCGTCATGGGCTCGAAGAACTGCAAGGCGGTGATGGTCAGAGCGAGCCGCAAGGTGGCCTCGGCCGACCCGGCGGCGGTGCTCGCGGCCGCCCGCGACCTGCGTGAGCGCTCGTTCGGGAAGGCCACGGCCAAGTACCGCGACCACGGGACGATGGCCAACCTGCTCGCCTTCAACGCGATCTCGACGCTGCCGACGCGCAACTTCGCGAGCGCGACGTTCGAGGGCGCGCCGGCGCTCAGCGCCGAGCAGGTCACCGAGCTCCGTCAGGTGACGCGGGACTCGTGCGCGTCGTGTTCGATCGGCTGCGAGCACCTCTACCGCGGGCCGGCCGGCAAGCAGGTTCGGATGGAGTACGAGAACGCGTTCGCCCTCGGTCCGCTCTGCGGGATCGACGACCTCGACACGGTGATCGCCGCCAGCATGCGCTGCGACGAGCTCGGCCTGGACACGATCTCCACCGGCGGCACGATCGCGTGGGCGATGGAGTGCGTCGAGAAGGGACTGATCGACGCGCCATGGCTGCGCTTCGGCGATGGCGACGCGCTGCTGCGGGCGATCGAGGAGATCGGCGCGCGCGAGGGGATCGGCGACCTGCTGGCCGAGGGCTCTCGCTTCGCGTCGCAGCTGGTCGGGCGGGGATCGGAGACGTTCGCCGCGCACGTGAAGGGCCTCGAGCTGCCCGGCTACGAGCCCCGGACCCTGCAGGCGATGGCGCTCGGGCTCGCGGTGAACGCGCGTGGCGCCGACCACAACCGTTCGGGCGCCTACGAGGCCGACCTTTCCGGCGAGCACGACCGGCTGCGTGGCGGTGAGCCGCACATCCGGGCGGCGATCGAGACCGAGGACCGCGCGGCGCTGATGGACTCGCTGATCCTCTGCAAGTTCCTGCGCGGGGTGTTCGAGGACCCGCTGCGCGAATGGGCGCAGCTGCTCGCAACGGTTACCGGCTGGGACACGGACGCCGATGAGCTCGCCACCACCGCCCGGCGGATCGTGCTGACCAAGCGGCTGTTCAACCTGCGCGAGGGCTGGACGCGTGCTGAGGACTGGCTGCCCGAGCGGTTCCTTCAGGAACCGCTCGGGATGGACTCCGGGCGCGTCGCGACCCTGACGCCCGACCGCCTCGAGGCGATGATCGACGGCTACTACGCGGCGCGCGGCCTCACGCCGGCGGGCCTGCCCCACGCGCAGACCGTCAGCGAGCTGGACCTCGCGGCTCTGGCCGGCGATGCGCTTGCCGGCGCTGCCGCCGCCGGCGATGCGGTCGCCGGCGCCACCGCCCCCGCCGATGTTGCAACAATTCGTCCAGAGGAAGTGAGACCCCCTGTGAGGAAGGGACACTAGGACGATGGCCACCGCTTCTCCGCCCCAGCCGACACCGATCACCGAAACCGTCAGCCTGCGTATCGACGGCCAGGAGGTGACCGTGCCCAGCGGCACCACGATCATCAAGGCCGCCGCCGAGCTCGGGATCGAGAT
>WQWK01000060.1 GCA_009785395.1 Conexibacteraceae bacterium | reverse complement strand
GGTTGACCAGCATCAGTATCACCCAGGCCCAACTGCGGCGGCGCGCGAGCTGCACGATCAGCACGGCCAGAGGAAGACGCCCCAAGCCGGGATCTGTGGAGCATTGGTCAGCGCCAACCCCAGGAACGCCGCGGTCAGGCCCACATACACCCAGAACGCTCTGGGTAGCTGAGCAAAGGCTGCGAGCTGAGAAAAGGCTCTACGCAGCTGAGCGGTCGGCATGATCGAAGCATACATCCGACGAGCCGCTTTAAAGACCGACGGACCGCTACCGAAGTAGCGGCCCGGCGGTTGAGGGAGGAGAGGGTGCTGCATCCGCCGACGGGGATATGAGGTCGGCGAATTCATCCCAGCTGCGTCGGTCTCCGGTCGACCAGTTGGGGGAAGCTCTTGGAACAACGAATATAGCCAAGACTTTTGATCTGAAGTAAATAATTCCTCAGAGTCGAGCGTCGAAAACTATCGATACCTTGTACTCCCCTATCGGCGCTTCGTTACGCGCACTTGAGCCGCGTTTACAGGATTTTCACGACTCAAAGCCACTGCGCCGCAGCCACGCCGCCGGATCGTCGATCTCGGCCAGCGACGGCAACGCCGCCGGTGCGGAGAACAGGTGCAGCAGCGCCGCCCGGCCGCCCACCCGGGCGATCTCGTCACAGAAGATCTTGCCGCGCTCGTACTGGCGCAGCTTCATCTCCATGCCGAGCAGGCGGCTGACCAGCCGCCCGAGCGGTGATTGCACCTTGCGGCGCTCGTCGAGCGCGCGGCGCAGGTCCGGCAACGACGGCAGCAGTTCCGGCGCGACCGCGTCCATCACGTGTTCGGCGTGCCCCTCGATCACCGCCATCACGGCCTGTGCGCGGTCGATCGCGGCGCGCTCCGGCTCTGACGCGACGATGCTGATGAAGTCCGCCTTCAGCAGCGAGCGGCCGATTCGCACCACCGTCTCACGGCTCGGAATCCGCAGCCCCCGGGGCGCGGCCATCCGCGCCTCGGCGCTCTCGAGCAGCTCGCGGATCAGGCTGGCCAGGTGATCCTGCAGCCACGGCACGCCGCTGAACTGGACCGCGTGCGTGACCTCGTGCAGCGCCACCCACGTGACGAACTCGCGCTCGTCGGCGTCGAACCGCTTCACCGCCTCGCCCAGGTTCGGCATCACGAACAGCAGCCGTGGCGGCCGCCCCTCGGCACGCTCCTTGAGCAGCACGAACTCGTACTGGCCGAGCACGCGCTGGGAGAGGTAGCCGATCAGCACGCCGACCTCGGTGCTGCCGGTCACCCCGAGCCAAAGCTCCGCCGCGGGCTTGACGGGGCCGAGCCGTTCGGTCACGCGCTCGAGCATCGGCTCCATCAGCGTTCGTGTGGAGGCGATGTTCGCCGCGACCCACTCGCGGCGAGTGATGCCCTCCGGCGGCGGCAGCGGCGTCCGCGGCTCGAGCCCGGTGTAGGCGACCACGCGCCGCTGCGCGTCCTCAACCACAGGTCCGAGATCGACCGCCGGCGCGGCCGCGCGGCCCTCACCCGCCACACGCCCAGCGATCCACTCGGCCACGATCCAGTCGATCACCGGGGCAGGCACATGAGCTCCAACTCGGCGAGGGTCGCGGCGGTCCGCGCCGCCACGACCGGGGAGTGCGGCACCAGGTCGAGCGGGGCCCCCAGGGGATCCTCGAACCTGGGGAAGCTCACGAGGCCGCCGGCCTCGCGCACGATCAGCTGTGCCGCCGCCGCGTCGACCGCGCGGCAGGCGCGCAGCGAGATCAGGCCATCGAGGCGGGCAGCCGCGACCTGACAGAGCGACGGCGCGACGGCGCCAAGTGCGCGCAGCCGGTAGGCATGATCGACCAGCGGGTCGATCATGTCCTTAAGCCACCTTGGATCAGCCGATTCGATGCCGAGCACCTCCAGTTTTCCGGTCGGCCCCCGGCGCTCGCCAATCGAAGGATCGAGCGGCCGGCCGTTCAGGAAGGCGCCGCCGCCCGCGCGCGCGGACCACTCCTCGGCGGTCCCGAAGTCGTAGACGTAGCCGAACTCGACGGCGGCCATCGTCGATCCGCTCGCGATCGCCACCGACAGCGCATGATGGGCGAGTCCGCGCTTTGCGTTCAACGAGCCGTCAATCGGGTCGATCACGACCAGCACGTCACCGCCGCCGAAATCGACCGCCCCGCGCTCCTCGGAGATCGCGTGAAAGCGATGGCCCCCGTCGTGCAGGCGCTGCAGCTCCGCGAACACGATCGCCTCGGCGGCCCGGTCGATCTCCAGCGTGTAGTCGCCGCCGCTGCCCCTGGTGCCCGTCTCGACTGCGCGCTCAAGCGTCGTCGGGCGCTCCGCCAGCATCGCCCGGATCGCCTCGGTGGCCTGACGGCAGGCGGTCAGCCAGTCCGCCGCTGTCGTCGTTTCCGTGCGCTGCATCCCGAGCCTATGCTGTCAGACAGTGCTCGCCGAGACAGCCCTGAGCGCCCATGATCCCGCCTCGCTGATCAGCCACAGGGGCGGTCCCCTGATGCTGCTCGGGGCCGCGGGCACCGGCAAGACGCGGCTGATCCTCGAGCGCTACGGCTGGCTCGTGGAGCAGGGCACGGCGCCGGAGCGGATCGCGCTGCTCACACCCTCGGCGGCGCGTGCCGATGCAGCGCGCGCGGTGCTCGAGCAGGAGCTGCGCGGCGGCTACAGCGAGCTCGTCGTCGTCACGCCGCCGGAGCTCGCGGCCGCCGTGCTGCGTCGTGCCGGCTCACCGCCCGAGCTCGTTGACGCGACGCTCAGCGCGGGCGACAGGCTGTCAATGCTGGCTGAGCGGATCGACGAGCTGCCACTCCAGCACCACGACTTCGGCGGTAACGCGGGTGCACTGCTCGGGGGCTTCGTACGCAGGATCGACAGGCTCAAGGCCGAGCTCGTCAGCGCGACCGAATTCTCCGCCTGGGCGCAGCAGCAGGACAGCGCGCGTGAGCGCGAGTTCGCGGCGATCTTCGAGGCGCACGACCGCATGGTGCGCGAGACGGGCGCCTGTGACGAGGGAGAGCTCGTGCACAGCGCGATCAAGCTGCTGGCCGACCAGCCGGCGAGTCGCCGCAGCTTCCAGCACGTCCTGATCGATGACGCGCAGGAACTGGCGCTGGGAGCGGCGACCCTGGCGCGCGCCGTCGCCGACGAAGGTGAGCTGACGGTGGCGGGCGACCCGCAGGGCGCCGTGTCGCGCTTCCGCGGCGCCGGCGCGGCGCGGCTTGAAAGCTTCGAGACGCCGCAGACGCGGGTGGTGCGGCTGCAGACCCACTACCGTGGCGCCCCGGCAAGCAGCTTCTGGCGGTGTGAGAACGAGCGCGCGCAGGCGCAGGCGGTCGCCGCCGAGATCGAGCGGCTGATCGCCCGCGAGCAGGCGGACCCGCGCCGGATCGCTGTGATCGTGCCGGACGTCCAGCGTGAGGGTCGGGCGGTCTCGGTGGCGCTCGAGGAGCGCGCGGTGCCGCACACGGTCGTCGGCGACGCCGCCTTCTTCCAGCGCGCCGAGGTGCGTGACCTGCTCGCCTGGCTGCGGCTGCTGGCCGACCCCGGTGACGCGCCGGCGGTCGTGCGCGCGCTGGCACGCGCACCGATCGAGCTGCGGTCGGTGGACATCGCGCGGTGCACCCAGATCGCACGCCGGCGCAAGCTCGACATGGTCGCGGCGCTCGCGGCCGCGATCGAGTCGCCGCAGGTTCCGCCCGAGGCACGTGAGCGCATCCGCGTGTTCCTCAAGCTCTACCGCGCGTGCGTCGCGCAGATCGACACGAGCCGCCCCGATCTGTACGTGCACCGCCTGATCGAGCGGCTGGGGCTGCGCCGCCAGCAGCTGTTCGCCGCGCAACCCGACGTCGTCGAGCGGCTGCGGGCGCTGGCGCGCTTCGGTGAGCTCGCCTCCGCGCACGTCACGCGGATGCCGCAGGCGACGGCGCGCGAGTTCGCCCGCTCGATCGCCGCCGTCGCCGACTACGGCGGACTGAACGAGCGCGCGGAGCCTTCGCTGACCGGCGCGGACGGCCGCGTGCAGGTGCTCGCGCTCGAGGTCGCCGGGGGGCTCGAGGTGGATCACGTCTTCGTGCTCGGGCTGCGCGCCTCGCTCGCCGGCTCGCACGCGCTCGACAGCGAGCCTGTGCCCGACGCGCTCCTGCACGAGCCGCTTCCGGCCGATGACGACGTCACCCGCCGCTCGCGCCTGGAGCAGTGGCTGTACGTGGCCGCCTCGCGGGCTCGCGAGCGGGCCGTGCTCGCGTACGCGACGAGCGGTGGGCGCGGCGGTCAGGGCGCCACGGACGTCCCGCTGGCCGCCGTCGAGCAGGCGCGCGTGACGCACGCAGCCGCCTGGATCGACATCAGCGAGGATCTGTTCGGTCCGGCCGAGACGCTGCACTCGACCTATCGCCTGCTGCGCGGCGAGCTGATGGAAGGCACCACCCGCGCGGCCGGGCGGCTGGCTGAGCTGCGGCTCGACACCGACCTCGACATCTCGCATGCGGTCGTCCGCTACCTGGAGCTGCTGAAGCTCACAGCGCTGATCGCTCGTGGTGACGCTGGGGACGGCCAGAGCACGGCCGACGCGCTGCGCGACATCAACACGCGCATCGAGCAGGCGATCACCGCCGACCAGCGTGAGATCTTCGCCAGCTCACCGCTCGACGAGTACCTGCTCGACGCCGAGCGCGACCTGCGCCGGCGCGCCCAGGTGATGGCCGCGCGCGACGAGCCGTCGCTCGAGCGCTTCCTGCCGATGCGCGGTGACGGCGTGATGCTGTCGGCGACCGACATCGACACCTATCGCGCGTGCCCGCTGCGCTACAAGTTCGCGCGCGTGTTCCGGATCCCGCAGGAGCCGACCCTGCATCAGCGCTTCGGGATCAGCGTGCACCAGGTGCTGGAGCGCTTCCATTCCGGTGATTCCGGTGATTCGAGTGGGGAGGTCGGCCCGCTGGCCGACCTCCTTTATCAGCTCGACGTCAGCTGGCGCCGTGGCGGTTTCGGCGACTCCGACGAGGAGCGCCAGCTGCGCCAGAAGGCGGTGAGCGCCCTGACCCGTTACCACGCTCGCGCGGTATCGGACACGGGGCGGCCGGCCTGGTTCGAGCGCCAGTTCAGCTTCAAGCTGGGACCGCATCTGGTCCGCGGCCGTGTCGACCGCGTGGACCAGCTGCCGAGCGGCGAGTACGAGCTGATCGACTACAAGACCGGCCGCCCCAAGTCAGCCGACCAGCTCGAGACCGACGTGCAGCTCTCGCTGTATGCGATCGCGGCCCGCGAGGCCTGGGGGCTGGAGGCCACGCACGGCGCCTACTACTACCTGCTCGACGATCGCAAGGTCGCCATCTCCGGCGACCGCGAGCGCGCCGACTGGATCCGCAGCGTCGCGGTCGAGGTCGCCGAGGGGATCAGGGCGCAGGAGTTCGAGCCGACGCCCTCGCCGCGCAGCTGCGGCATCTGCGATTACCGGCTGCTGTGCCCGGCCGCCGAGTGCTGACTCAGTCCAGCACGGCCGGCAGTCCGAAGCGCTCGAAGGCCCCCGACAGGCTGTGGCTGTCCAGCGGCCGCTCGGGGTAACGCGAATGGTCCGCCTCCGCCGGGTCGGGGGCGCGGACGATGAAGGCGGTGACATCGCCCACCAGGCCGGCGCCGTCGAACGACAGCACGTTCAGCGCAAACGGCAGGTGCGTCTGCGCCTGCTCGTCGTATGCATAGAACCCGAGCGCCGGTTGTGCGTTTGCCCGGGTGAGCACTGCGCGCCAGCGCCATGCGCCGGACAGCGCCGAGCCGCGGGCCCAGGCGGCGATCACCGGGCGCGGCGTGTACCAGGTGCGCAGCGGTGGCATCGCGAAGGTCGCGTCCTCGGTCAGCAGCGCGACGAACGCATCGACGTCGACACGCTCCCAGGCGGACACGTAGCGGTCGACCAGCTCGCTCAGACGCCGGTCGCCGAGTGTCCGCAGGTTCGCCTGCTGGCTCCGCTCCGGGACCCGCTCGCGGACGGCGGAGCGCGCGCGCTGCAGCGCGCTGGTCACGGACGCGACCGTAGTCTCGAGCATCGTCGCCGACTCCTCGGCGCTGAAGCCGAGCACCTCCCGCAGGATCAGCACCGCGCGCTGGTTCGGCGCCAGGTTCTGCAGCGCCGCGACGAACGCCAGCTCGATCGCCTCGTGCTGCTCGTAGCTCGCCGCGGGCGCCGCCCGCCCGGCCGGCAGGCCGAGCGATTCGTCGGGGTAGGGCTCGATCCACGTCGACTCGGCCACCGGCTCGCCAGGTGGCGTGTCCGGATCCGCGGCCGGGCCGAAGTCGTGCGGCAGCATCCGCCGCTTGCGGCGCTCGAGCTCCGTCAGACAGACGTTGGTCGCGATCTGATAGAGCCACGGCCGCGCAGCCGCGGTGTCGCGCAGGCCGTCGACTCCGCGCCAGGCGCGGACCAGCGTCTCCTGCAGCGCATCGTCGGCGTCGAACACCGAGCCGAGCATCCGGTAGCAGTGCGCGTGGAGCTCGGCTCGGTACTGCTCGACGAGACCGGCGAACCCGTGATCCTGACTGGTCAGGACCGGGGGCTCTCGACGACCATCAACGAATGGCCGGTCGGGTCGCGGAACCAGTACATCGGCGGCACCGGGTCGCCCATGCGTGAGACCTCGGCGTCGACGTCGGCGCCGGCCTCCTTCATCGCCGCGTGCGTCGCGTCGATGTCATCGGTCACGAGCGTGATCCCGGTCTGCACGCCCTCGACGTTCTCCTGGCCGGGCGGCGGCGGCGCGAGCGCGATGCCGGTGGGCCCCTCGGGCGGGTAGACCTCGACCCAGCGGTACCCGCCGCCGAACGGCAGGTCGGTGCGCTTCTCGAAGCCGATCGACTCGTAGAACTCGATTGCACGGTCCTGGTCGACGGTCGGAACGCACACCAGAGTGATCTGGCGGACACCTGTGGCTGTGGTGCTCATCCTGTTGCCTCCTTGGTGGTGGTTGACAACCCTTCAGACCGGCCGCGCCACGGAAAGTAATCGGTCGCGGTCTGGGATGTTGTTGACGCAATGCACGTGTGAGGTGCAAAACGTCAACAGCATCCCACTGGTGCGCGCGTCAGCCGGGCGAGTCCTGGCCGCGCTGGCGCAGGAAGCGCTGCAGATCGCGCTCGATCGAGTCGCCCGACGGGAAATCGAACGGCAGCTCGGACTCGTCGTCTCCGGCGGCCGCCTCGAGCTTCTCGACGAACGCCTGGATCTCGGGATCGTGCTGGACGGCGGCGTTGACCTGGCGTTCGTAATCGGCGGACGCCGCCTCGAGCTCGCCGGCGTCGACGACGACGCCGACCAGCCCCTCGAGCTTGCGGATCAGTGCCAGCGCCGCCTTCGGGTTCGGCGAGGCCGCGATGTAGTGCGGGACCGCGGCCCACAGGCTGGCGGACGGCAGGCCCGCGGTGCGGCATGCGTCATGCACGACGCCGACGATGCCTGTCGGCCCCTCGTAGGAGGACTGCGCGAGGGTCAGGCGCGAGACCAGCGCCGGGTCGGTCGCGAACCCGGTGACGGTCACCGGCCGTGTGTGCGGGACGTCGGCGAGCAGCGCCCCGAGCGTGACCACGAGCTGGACGCCGATCGCCTCGGCGAGCTCGACGATCAGGCCTGTGAACGTGCGCCAGCGAAACGACGGCTCATACCCGCTCAGCAGGATCAGGTCGCGCGGCGCGCGTGGGATCCGCACCTCGTAGAGACGCACGTCCGGCCACTCGATCGCTCGCGCGTGACCGTCGGTCAGCTTGATCTGCGGCCGCGTCGCCTGGAAGTCGTAGAAGTCCTCGGGGTCGATCGACGCGAACTCGCGCGCGCCGAGCGTCTCGCCGACGAAGCTGACCGCCGAGGAGGCGGCGTCGCCCGCGTCGTTCCAGCCCTTGAAGCCGCAGACCAGGGCCGGCGCTCGCAGATGATCGGGGCGGTAGTTCCATCGCAGTGGCTGCATCCAGTTTCACCGTACCGTATGGCCAGATGCCGACCGAGAGTCCGATCAGCTCGCTGCGCGCGGGCGACGAGGTGCGCGGCGTGTACGCGTGCGTGCGCAAGGACCGCCTGATGACGCGCACCGGCAGTCCCTACCTCGCGCTCGAGCTGCGCGACCGCAGCGGCAGCGTGCAGGCGCGCGCCTTCCGCGACGCCGACGCGCTGGCCGGCGGGTTTGAGCGCGGCGACCTGGTCGCGGTCGTCGGCCGGGTCGAGCGCTTCCGTGATGACCTGGTGGTCGAGGTCTCGGACATCCGCCGCGCGCAGACCGGCACCGCCGGGGACGTGGGTGCCGCGGATACCGTGGAGGCGAGGCCCGAGGACTTCCTCCCGGTCGCCTACCGCGACCTGGACGAGCTCGACGGCTTCCTCGAGCACCTCGTCACCGAGGTCTACGACCCGGGGTACCGGGCGCTGCTCGATGCCCTGCTGGCCGATCCCGAGCTGCGCGCCGCCTTCCGCCGCACGCCGGCGACCCGCAACGGCCACCACGCCTACCTCGGCGGGCTGCTCGAGCACACGGTCGCCGTCGCGTCGCTGGCGCGCGAGCTCTGCGACCTGCACCGGCGGCTGAACAGCGACCTGCTGCTGACCGCCGCGATCGTCCACGACATCGGCCGCACGCGCGAGTTCACCTACGGGGCCGAGATCGGCCTCACCGACCAGGGCCGCCTGCTCGGTCACATCGTGCTCGGACAGCAGCTTCTCAGCGAGCACTTCGCGCGCCAACTCGAGGCGCTCGACGACGCCCGCCGGCTCGCGCTGCTGCACTGCGTCCTGACCCACCACGGCTCATCGAACGCGCCCGGCGGCCGCTTCGCCTCGCCGGAGGCGCTGGCGCTGTATCGCCTGAACGCGCTGGACGCCGGCGTCAAGGGCGCGCTGGAGCACGGACTCGGGCCGCAGCCCGAGTGACCGTCGCGGTGGCGGCGACGAGCGTGCCGAGCACCACCGCCGCGATCAGCAGCGCCGGTCCGGCCGAAAACCGCTCGAGGCTCGTCGCCAGCACCGTCGAGAACGCCACGGTCGCCACCATCGAGATGATCGTGCCGCGCGCCACGGCGGCGGCACCGGCCCCGCCGCGCGCACGGTGGGTGCCCGGCAGCAGGAACGACAGGATGATCGGGGCCGAGGTGATGATCCCGGCGAGGTGCGCGCCCAGGATCGGGACCAGCGTGGTCATGGTCGCGACGACCACCGTCGCGATCAATGCGTTCTGGAGCATCGGCGCCTTCGCTTTCGGGCCGGCGGCGGGCGTTGCCGCCGGCCCTAGGTCCGCCGGAGCGTCCGCCGCGGGCCAGGGCCAGCGGGCGAGCACGGCGGCGATCACGAGCCAGACGGCGATCGCGGCCGGCCAGGCGCCGCTCACCGTGCTGAGCGCCACGACCGCCGTGAGCGCGATGCCGAG
>WQWK01000059.1 GCA_009785395.1 Conexibacteraceae bacterium | reverse complement strand
TCGGTGACACTCCAGCCGAGCAGGCGCGCAAATGTCTCGAGAACCTGCACGCGATCGCCGCCGACGCCGGCTCCTCGCTCGAGGATGCGGTCAAGGTGACCGTCTACCTGACCGACATCGCGGCGTTCGCCGAGGTCAACGAGGTGTACGCGAGTTTCTTCAAGAGCGACCCACCGGCTCGCGTGGCGCTTGCCGTGGCGGCCCTGCCCAAGGGCGCAATGGTCGAGATCGACGCCGTGGTCGCGGTTGGTGCCTGAGCGGTCATGAGCCCTGAGCCTGCAGTGGCGCCGGAACTGGTCACCGCGGCGAGTATCGAGCGCGCCGCCCGGGCAGGGGGCCGGGTGGTGCGGGAGACGCCGGTGATCACCACACGCACGCTCTCGGAGCGGGCCGGCTCGCGGGTCGTGCTCAAGGCCGAGAACCTCCAGGGAACAGGCTCGTTCAAGCTTCGCGGGGCGATGGCGAAGATCGCAGCGCTCGGCGAGGAGTGCGCACGCGGGGTGGTGTGCGGCAGCGCCGGGAACCACGCGCAGGCCGTCGCCTATGCGGCCCGCGCGCGCAGCGTCCCGTGCGAGGTGTTCATGCCGGAGGCGGCGGCGATCGCGAAGGCCGAGGCGGTGCAGGCACTCGGCGCGACGCTGCACCTGGTCGGGCAGACGGTCGACGAGGCGGTCGCCGCCGCGCAAGCGCGCGCGGCGGCGACGGGAATGGCGTTCATCCATCCGTTCGACGATCCCGATGTGATCTCGGGGCAGGGGGGAGTCGGCCTCGAGCTGCTGCGCCAGGTGCCGGAGATGGGGCGCGTGGTCGTGCCGGTGGGTGGCGGCGGGCTGATCAGCGGCATCGCCGTTGCGATCAGGTCGGCGCGGCCCGACGTCGAGGTCGTGGGTGTGCAGGCCGCCGCCTGCGCGCCTGTGATCGGCTCGCTGGCGGCAGGCATGCCGGTGCCGGTCGACTCAGCGCGCACGATCGCCGACGGCATCGCCGTCAAACGGCCGGGCGAGCTCACGCTCAAGCTGATCGACGCCTGGGTGAGCCAGATGCTGGTCGTCAGCGAGGACGAGGTCGCGGAGGCGATGGTGTTCCTGATGGAGCGGAGCAAGCTCGTCGTCGAGGGCGCCGGCGCCGTCGGCGTGGCCGCGCTGCTCGCCGGCAAGCTCGCCGGGCCGGTCGAGGGGACGACCGTGATGGTGCTGTCCGGCGGCAACGTCGGTGCGGGCATGCTCGCCAAGGTCACGCGCCGGCACGAGTCCGAGCACGGGCGCCGGCTCGTGCTGTCGGTCAGGCTCCCCGACCTGCCGGGCAGCCTCGCGGGGCTGCTGGTCGTGATCGGACGTTCGGGCGCCAACCTGCTGGACGTGCAGCACATCCGTGAGGGGCTCGACCTTCACATACAGGAGACGGCCGTGCAGCTGGTGCTGGAGACGCGCGGCAGTGAGCACGCGGCCGCGGTGCGTGCGGCGATCGAGGCCGCCGGCTACCCGGAGGCGACGGCGATCCGCTGACGCGCCTCCTCGACGAGCGCGCCGATGACCTGGCTGGCCACGTCGGCCTCGGGATGCCACTGGACCCCGAGCACGAAGGTGTTGTCCGGCAACTCGATGGCCTCGGCGAGGTCGTCGGTGGCGGAGCGACCGGTGATCACCAGGCCCTCACCGAGCGTGTCGATCGCCTGATGGTGGTGTGACTTGGTCATCGTCAGCTCGGACCCGGCGGCCCGGTGGGCGAGCGAGCCGGGCTCGAGCGTGACGTCGTGCTCGTTGCCGTCGAAGGTTCCGCGGTTGCGCCGGTGCGTGTTGGTGCCCACCACGTCGGGGAGGTGCTGAAGCAGCGTGCCGCCGAGCGCGACGTTCAGCACCTGCATGCCGCGGCAGATGCCGAGCGCCGGCATGTCGCGCTCGATCGCGCGCCGGATCAGCGCCAGCTCGAACTCGTCGCGCGCGGGCACCAGTCCGACGGTCTCCGGATGCTGGTCCTGACCGTACTGGGCGGGGTCCATGTCGTGACCGCCGGCGAGCACCAGCGCGTCGATGCGGTCGAGAACCTCGTCGGGGTTTTCGGTCAGTGCCGGATCCGGCGGGATCATCATCGCGATCGCTCCGGCGCGCTGGATCGCCTGGATGTAGGAGATCTGCAGCAGCGCGCAGGGGCCCTCCCAGACGCCGTAATTGGCGTTCTCGAGGGCTGCGGCGATGCCGACGACTGGCCGCCTGTCACTCATATTCAGAGCGTATCGTGCTCTGGGTGGACCTTCCCGGTAAGCTCTCGGCCGCAACTGCTTTGCAACCGATTTCAATGACGACGGGACAGTGACCATGGGAGGGAGCGGCACGATGCCGGACACCACAACGACAGCGTCTCCGCAGGCGGCGGAAAAACCTGCTGCGAGCCGCTTCTATTGGGGTGCGGCGACGGCCGCCTACCAGATCGAGGGCTCGCCGCTCGCTGACGGTGGGGCCCGCTGCATCTGGGAGGAGTTCTCGCACACTCCCGGGAACACGCACCGCGGCCAGACCGGCGCCGTCGCGTGTGACCATTACAACCGGTGGCCGGGTGACATCGAGCTGATGCGCGAGCTCGGGCTCGACGCCTACCGGTTCTCGATCCGCTGGCCGCGCGTCCTGCCGGACGGAACCGGCGCCGTCAACGCGCGCGGGCTGGCCTTCTACGACCGGCTGGTCGACGGCCTGCTCGAGGCCGGTATCGAGCCGTTCCCGACCCTCTATCACTGGGACCTGCCGGCGGCGCTGCAGCATCGCGGTGGCTGGGCCAACCGTGACATCGCCGCCTGGTTCGCCGAGTACACGCAGGCCGTGATCGACGTGCTCGGTGACCGCGTGAGTCACTGGATGACGCTCAACGAGCCGTGGGTGACCGCGCATCACGGCCACCTGACGGGCGAGCACGCTCCGGGCATCCGCAACATCTATGCCGCGTGCGCTGCGATCCACAACCAGCTGCGCGCGCACGTTGCCGCGGCGCGCGTCATCAAGCGCGCCACCCCTGACGCCGCCGTCGGCCTGGCCTTCAGCAACTCCGCGGTTGCGCCCGCGACGGACAGCCCGGACGACATCGCAGCCGCCGAGATCAGCCACGCATGGGGCAACTTCCCGTTGTGGCTGGACCCGCTCGTGAACGGGAATTACCCGGAGGTGATCGCCGCGCGCCTGCAGCCCTACCTGCCCGACGGGTATGAGAATGACCTCGCCGATCTGCGGCTGGCGCCGGACTTCGCCGGCATCAACTACTACTTCGGCGGTCTGGTGAAGCGCGACGACTCCGACTGGCTCGGGGTCAGCGGGGTCGACGAGCCGGGCCTGCCGCGCACCGCGATGAACTGGATCATCCGCCCCGAGGGGCTGCACGCGCTGCTGACGCGGCTGCATCAGGATTATCGGCTCCCGTCGGTCTACATCACCGAGAACGGTGCCGCCTTCGAAGATCGCAGGACCGGCGCCACCGTCGATGACCCCCAGCGCGTCGCCTACCTCGACTCCCACACCCAGGCTGTGCTGCGGGCGCGGGAGGACGGCGTGCCGATCGACGGCTACTTCGCGTGGTCGCTGCTCGACAACTACGAGTGGGCCTATGGCTACACCAAGCGCTTCGGCATCGTCTACGTCGACTACGAGACGCAGGAGCGCGTGATCAAGCAGAGCGGGCAGTGGTACAGCGGGCTCGCTCGCGACTGGCGCTCACAGCACGCGTAACCGCCCGTCATGCAGGTTCCCCTGAGCCCGGATGAGGCGGTTTTGCGGGAGACGGGCGCCAACGTCGGCCGTGGTTGGTCCGCAGTCCGGGGAACGCTGAGGCTGACCAGCCGCAGGCTGGTGTTTGTGGCTCGCGATGTGCCTGACTACACGATCGAGATCCCGCTGGAAGAGATCAGCGTTGCGGCTCGTGTGTATCTTCGGGGACCGCTGGGCCTCAACAATGTGCGCTCGCTCCAGCTCAACCTGCGCGACGGGACCGTCTCCACATTCATGGTGACCCGGCCGATGCGCTGGGTCGCGGCGCTGGCGGGCGCCGGCGTCAGCCGCGGCTAGTACCCCTGGCCGAACCCGCCGAACCAGAGCAGTTCGCGCAGGTAGTGCTCACCCGGAAGCGAGGCGAGTGCGGCCTCGCCCCGCACACGGTCGCGGATCAGCCGGAAATACCCGGCCCTCGGGGTGCTGATCACGCGCAGGCGCCGATGTGCCGGCGTGAACGTGGTGATCGTCGCGACCTGCCACGGCTGCTGCCACATCCAGCGCAAGCCGCGCGAAGCATCGGGCGGTGGCGGAGCATCGGCGGAGCTGAGCCTCTGGTCGAGCAGCTCGGGCGCGAGCGGGAGCTGCATCTCGCGCTCGGCGATGGCGATCGTCCACGCGGGCGCGAGCCCGATCCAGCGGGCCAGGGCGATCGGGCTCGTCAGCGCGGGGATCACGTCGAGGGTCCGGTCGCCCTCCGGCGCGCCGGGCGCGGGCGCTGCGAGTACGGCCGTCGCTCTGCCTTGCTGGAGCAGCTCCAATCGCGCCACGCGCGAGTCCTGGTCGCCGACCACCTCGACGGAAACGGTGCGCTGCGGCTCGGAGAGGCACCGGCGTGCGGCCTCGCCGGTCGCGGTCAGATTCCCGTCCTCATCGCTCTGGTGCGCTGCCACGAGCCGGGCGCGATCGAGCTTCCGGAGCTTCCCGCTACGGACCGCGTCGATCTCTTGCTCCTTCAATCCGGGGCCGCTGCTGCGGTACGGCTGCGCGGTGCGCACGCCGCTCAGGTCCTCGGCGAGCAGACCGCCCTCCTCCAAGAACGGGTCGAGCCGAGGCATCGTCGCGAGGTCCGGCTCGGGCGGCCCCGCCTCAGAATCGGACCGAAGGCTGGCCACGGCGTCGCGGAAGACGACCTCGCCGGCGGGATGGTTGCCGGCGTCGTGCTCGGCCGTGAGCACGATCGCGCTGTCGCCGCGGACCGTGACGTACTGCAGACGCACGACGGTGGTGTCCGTCAGCGCCAGCAGCGAGATGATCCGGCGCCCGCCGGGGTCGCCCGGCGCAGCCCAGATGTCAGCCGTGGCGACATGCGCGCCCGTCGCGATCTGCTCGGCGATCACACGCGTGGCCAGTTGCTGGACCCTCGCCCGGTCGGGCGTGAGCGGGAAGGTCTCGACGAGCAGGCGCGGGCGAAACGCGTCCGGCCACCGCCACGGCTCCGCGACCGCCACCAGCCGCACGTTCCCCGTTGCCATCTCGGGCGCCTCTCTGAGACTCGCCGGCAGCTCCAGTGAGATCGTGCCACCGCCGGAGGGGAGCTCGACCATCGGGGCCATCAGGCGGTCGGCTTGGGCTGCCGAGCCCGGGTGCGAGCTTCAGCGAGGTACCAGCCGGGAAGCAGGCGCGCGGGCAGCCAGAACGTCGAAACGATCGCGATTGCCAAGACCGCCAGCGCGGGAACGGCAACGATCGCCTCGAGCACCACGCTCACCTTCCCGGCCAGCGCGCAGAGCACCATCAGCAGCCCGGCGGCGCCGAACCACGCGGTCCCGAAGTATGCCGCCTCCGAGGGGAGCCACCTCATCACCCACCTGTTCCTGCCACGGTAGTGCCGCACGCCTCCCCGCAGCACGAGCGCGGAGAAGGCGGCCACCGCGATCAACGTCCCCGCCGAAAGGTTGCTGCCGGACGCCGCGAGCAGGCCCATGATCGGCGTCTCAGAAGACCGCGTTCCACACGTCGCTGGCTGCGTGGGCCACGCCTCCGCCGACGTCCCCTGCCACATGGACGATCGCATGGCCGGCGCTCTCGGCCGTATCGCCGATCACCTTGCCGGCCTCTCCGCCCGCGAGTCCGCCCACGATGCCGCCGCCGATGCCGCCGATCACGCCGCCGACGACGCCGCCACCGAGTGGGTCGATCATCTCGCCGATCGCGAACCCGCCCTCGGCGCCGGTCTCGGCGCCCTGTGCGGCACCGATCCATGCGCCGCCGGCCTCTGACCCTCCCTCAACGGCCGCGGTCTGCGCGGAGTCGATGACCTTGCTGGTGGTGGACCAGCCGGGGTGGTGCTCGCTGTCGTACTGCCACTGCCCAGCGCCTGTGCTCCAGAGCGTCAGACCGACACCGGCGAACCCCAGCGACCTTCCGGCGACGCTCGACCACTCCGGCGCCGCGGCCTCGATGTCGTCCTCACCGGGGACCAGCACGCCGCGGTTGGGCTGCGTGTATTGGTTGGTGGAGGTCGCCTGCTGGAGCTCCTGGATCATCGGGTCGGCCGAACTGCCGGTGGGGACCAGCAACAGCCCGCTGGCGCTCGCGACGAAGGGGTCGGCTTCCGGGCCGAGGGCCGTGGCGAATGTCTCCATCTCCCCGCGGGCGTCCTCCGTGATCGGGAGCACGAGCTCCGTGTTCCGGTAGCGCTTCAGCAGGCCCTCGGCCAGGCCGATGCCCGCGCCGGTTTCGGGGGCGCCGATCGCACCGCCGAGGGTGGGCCAGAAGAAGCTGCTGCTGCTGTTTGTCCCGGGCCGCGCACCAGCCGGAAGGCCCTCGACCTTCACGATCTGGGCGGTCAGGCCCTGAAGCGTCTGCGATGCCGACTGGGCCTGCTGCTGGTAGGTGCTCCAGGCCTGCCGCCCGCGATACTCCGCCGCCTCCAGCGCGCTCTGCGCACGGCTCGCCGCATCCAGGGCGGCCTGGTGGCTGCCCTGGGCCTCGCCGATCTGGCGCGAGATCTCGGCGTGCTGCGCCGGATGCGCGGCTGCCAGCAGGTCGGTGTTCAGCGACTGGATTCTGTCTGCGTGGGCCGCGGCTTCGGTCTGTGCGCTCGTCACCTGAGCGCTGGTGCTCTCGCACTCGGCCAGGGCTCGGGCCGTGATCATCTGCGCGGCCTCGAGCTCGCCGGCAAATCTGGACAGCGTCCTGGATGCTGCGGCAACCGTGTCGCCGAGCGTGCCGTAGATGTGCTCGACGTGTCCCGCGTAGCTGGCAAATCCGCCCTCGGCCGGCCCGCTCCAGCCCGCCGAAGCGCTCGCCGCCCCGGCGCGCACGGCCCCTGCCCGGCCGGTCAGCGCGGCCGCCCAGCTCGAGCTCTGCGACGCGGCGGCGTCGAGCTCCGACGGATCCCCGGTTGGCACCTGGAACCCGTAGGGCGTCGCGTCGCCCGCTGCGCCCTGGCCGACCCTCACCGGCGGCCGCCCAGGTTCTCAGCGTTGTGGGCCTCGGTCGTGCCGTAGTTGGCGGCGGCGACCCGCAGGCCGTTCGCCAGCTCGGCCGAGACCGCGTCGAGCGCGACCGCCGCTCCGGCCGCCCGCCCGAAGAACTCGCTCCAGGCGCCCGCCACCGGGGTCCCGGCACCGGCTGCGCCAAGCGACGCGGCAGGGAGCGTTTCATCGCCCGGTCCACCCGGGTCGATCGACGCCGCGCCGCCCACAAGCTGATCAGGTGTCACGGAAAAACGCATGGATCTCCGCGCTGATCGTAGCCGCGTGTGACCGCGCGCGGCATGATGCGTAACAGCATGCGCACAGTTCTCGTGACACTCGTCGGGCCCGATCACACGGCCGACCTTGTCGTTGACGCCGATACCCCGGTCGCCGAGCTGATGCCTCAGCTGACCTCGGCGGTCATGGCGAGCGCGACGGCGGCGGAGGCAGATCACTGGACGCTGGCGGTCACCGGCCGCGAGCCGGTCTCGCCCGGCCAGACGCTTGACGAGGCCGGTGTGCTGGACGGGGCTGTGCTCGTGCTCCGCCGCGCTGACCGGCCGTCGCCGGGCGCAGTCGTGCGTCCGCTCAACCGTGGCGAGGCGGGATCACCGCTGGCCCGCACCCGCGCCGCGATCGAGGACGCGTCGCGCCGCCAAACGCCCGGCGCCCCCGCGCGCGAGGTGGCGCTGAGCGCCGACGCGGGGCTGCATGGGCTCGAGCGGATCGTGGCGGATGCCAAGCTGAGCCGCTGCGTGACCATCGCCTTCGTCTCACCCAAGGGCGGGGTCGGAAAGACGACGCTGTCGATCCTCCTGGGTGAGGCTCTCTGCGCGTTCCGCGCCGACCAGATCCTGGCGCTCGACGGCGATGGTGACTACGGCTCGCTGGGGCGTGTGAGCCAGCTGGCGAGCGGGGCGCCGGGACGGCGCGACGACACCATGTTCGCCGCCCTCGCGGGAGGCGCCGTCACGTTCGCCGAGCTCAACCGAACCCTGTGGGCGCTCCCGGGAGGCCTGAGAATCGTGCCCTCACCTCGCGATCCCGCGGCGATGGCAAGAGCCGACCGCGCCGCGTACGCCCGCGTGATCGGCAACCTGCAGCGACTCTGCAGCGTGCTGATCGTCGACTGTGGAACCGGCCTCGGCCAGCCGGGGGTTCAGGCAGCGATCCTGGCCAGCGATCAGCTGGTCCTGGTCACAGACGCCTCCGGTGCCACCGCGAGCCTGGCGGTCGAGGCATTCGGTCTGCTCGAGCGGTCGGGGCGGCAGATAATCGTCGCCGGAAACCGCCTGCGGCGTGGCCGTGCGGGTGAGGACGACCTGGCGCGGTTGGACGCGTCGTTCCCGCGGGCAGCGGGCCTGGTGGGAATCCCGGATGAGCCTGACGCCGGCAGCGCGCTGGCGGGCGATATGCGGCTCGAGCAGGCTTCGCGTACCCTGCGCCAGGGCGTGACCGAGCTCGCGGCGGCGCTGGCGGCGCACTGGGCGCGGCTGTCGGAGCAGCGGCCGCGCGCCGATTCTGTGTGAGGTGCCACGGTCAATCCCGGCGTCGCGGTTTGGCTACCATTGGCGCTCAAGCGACGGGTGCTGGGGCACTCGAGGACGTTATTTCCGGGACAAGCAGTGGTGGTCGTGTGAAGCGAGACGAGGGTGCAACGGGAGCGGACATCGGACGCCGCGTAGCCGCGGGTCAGGTCGAGACGGACCTCCGCGAGATGCTGAGTGGCGGCAGAAGCACGCCCGAGCCCGAGGCCGGCGCAGCGCGGGAGACCGGCGCAGCGCCCGAGTCATCCCCACCGCTTGACGCCGGCGCCCCCGGGCCGGATCCGCAGACGGCGCCGGGTCCTGAGATTCCGCCCGGTCCTGAGATTCCGCCGGAGGAGCTGCTTCCTGCCGACGTGTACCGCATCGTCGACGGTCGTGAGCAGCACGACACGCCCTGGCGACGCTTCAACGCCGGCGTCCGGGATCTGTTGACGAGCCCTCCGGCCAAGGAGGAGGAGCGGCTCGACAAGGAGCTTCAGCAGCTGCGCATCCGCGGCCTGGGCCGTGGTGTCACGGTTGCTCTGGGGTCGATCAAGGGCGGTGTCGGCAAGACGACCCTGACGCTGGCGCTGGCCGACATGCTGGCGGATGCCCTGCGTTGTGGAGTGCTGGTCGTCGACGCCGACCTCGAGTGGGGCACGGCCGCGGACAGCACCCCGCACGACGGTGGCCGCGGCGGCACGCTGACCGATGTGCTGGCCGCT
>WQWK01000058.1 GCA_009785395.1 Conexibacteraceae bacterium | reverse complement strand
TGGTGTCGATCGCGAGGATCATGCCGGCTCCCACGGGGTGCCGACGGCGCGCCACATGACGATCGCGTCCTCGCCGTTGTCAGCGTAATAGCGGGGACGCGTGCCGACTCCGCGGAAGCCGTAGCGCTCATACAGGGCGATCGCACCATGGTTTGAGACGCGCACCTCCAGCGTGTAGTTGGCGTCGGCGCCCGCGCGCTCGATCAGCGCGTCCAGCAGCGTGCTGCCGACGCCCTCACGGCGGTGCTCGGGCGCGGTCGCGATCGTCATCACGTGGTAGGCCTCGTCGTAGCGCGCGCAGATCAGGTACCCGACGAGCTCGCGGCCGCGCACGGCAGCGAGATGGATCCCCGATGGCTTCGACAGCTCGAGCACGAACATCGACAGCGACCAGGGACTGGTGAACGCGCGCCGCTCGATCGCCAACACCTGCGGGAGGTCGCTGAAGGTCAGCGCCCGGATCGTGCGAGCCTCGTTCATCTGGCTCTCGTTCATCTGCCGGCTGCGATCTGCGCGTCCGGCAGCCGCAGGTACTCGGGCTCGACGATTCCGTCGGCGGCCGCTTCGAGCAGCGTCGCGATGCGGCAGTGCTCCCGCGCCGAAACGCGGTGCAGCGCCGACTCCGCGGCCGGTACACCGACCCCGGCGCCCTCCAGCACGTCTGCGAACTTCACCGCCCCGTCACCCACCGCCAGCGTGCTCGTACCGCTGCCGGCGGCGAGCCGGGCGAGCTGCTCGGGGGTCAGCACGCGCGGGTTCACGGCGGGGTCGGCCGTGAGCGGGCTCTCGCCGGCCGCCCAGCCGGCGACGAACGCCTCACCGCGGCGCGCGTCGATCACCGCCAGCACGGCCGCATCGCCTTCGCGATCGTGCGCAGCGAGCGCCAGCGACCGCAGCGTCGAGACGCCGACGAGCGGGGTGCCGGTGGCGATCGTCAGCGCCTGGGCCGTTGCGACGCCGATCCGCAGCCCGGTGAAGGTTCCAGGCCCCACGCCGACGGCGATCCGGTCGATCGCCTCCCATCCCCCCTCGGTGCCCGCGAGCAGCTCGTGGATCAGCGCCAGCAGCTTCTGCGCGTGACCCGGGCGCCCGCCCGCCGGCGGATCGTCCACGGCCGCCAGGTCGACCGTCGTGCGGGCGCACACGTTCGCCTCGGTGTCCAGGTCACGCAGCGCCACCGCGGTCAGCGTCGTGGCCGTATCGAACGCGAGCACCCTCATCCCACCCGGGCCACCCTCATCGGATCTCCATGACGCGCCTGTCGCCGCCGGCGTGGCTGAGCTCGACGCGACGGACGATCCGGCCGAGGCCGGCGATCTCCTGCGCACCGGCGTCTGGCCACTCGACGAACGTGATCGTGTCGGCGCCGATGTAGTCGGCCAGCAGGTCCGGGTCCTCGTCGTGCAATGACGCGAGCCGGTACAGGTCTACGTGTGAGACGAAGGCGACCGGACCGGCCGCCGGATACCGCTGGCCGATCGTGAAGGTCGGGCTCGTCACCGCCTGGGTCACGCCGAGCGCGCGTGCCGCCCCCCGCACGAAGGTCGTCTTGCCCGCCCCCAGCTGGCCGTTGATGAGCACGACGTCTCCGGGCGCGAGCGTCAACGCCAGCTCCGCGCCGAGCGCCTCCGTCTCCGTCGCGGAGCCCGTTTCGTGTTGGACCGGCTCGGCCGCCATGCGTGCGAGTCTATGCGCGCGCCTGTATTCGTGCGGGAGCCTTCGCTACCGTCAGGACGCGAATGCGAGAGCGAATTTCGCCGCTTTTGGAGCAGCTGCGGAGCTCCGACACGGGCAAGGCCGCGGGGCTCGCGGGAGCGATGATCATCAACAACGTCATCGCGCTCGGCGCCGCGGTCATTTTCGCCCGGCTCCTGGGCAATGGCTACGGCTCGTTCGCAGCGCTGATCAGCTATCTGACGATCCTCACGGTCGCCGGCCAGGCGCTGCAGGTGGCGACCGCGCGTGACGGCGTCCTCGGCCACCTGGGCACCGGCGAGGAGCTGCTGGCGACGCTCGAGCGCTGGACACGTACATGGGCTGCGTTCACGGTAGTGGCGACCGTCGCCTCGATCCTGCTGCGCCAGCCGATCGCCGACGCCGTCGGCGTTCCGCACCAGGCCTGGGCCGCGGCCGCCGGCATCCCCGGCGGTTGCCTCTACCTCGCGGTGTCCATCCTGCGCGGGGCGCTGCAGGGCGTTGGCAACTACCGCACGGTCGGCTTCAGCCTGATCGGCGAGCAGACGATGCGGGTCATCTTCGGCACGATCCTCGCGGAGGTCGGCCTTGGCATCGCCGGCGCCTACGTCGGCGGGATGATCGCCTACATCGCGATGAGCTTCTACTGCGCGCTGGCGCTCTACGCGCAGCTCGCAGGCCCCTCGTATCCGCGCTGGCGGGTACGCAACGCCGCCGCGGGGGCGATCGGATTCGGCCGCCATGTCTGGATGTCCGGCGTGCCGATCATGGCGCTCGCGATCATCCAGCTGCTTCAGAACATGGATCTGATCATCGCCAGGCATCAGTTCTCGGATCACGTCGCGAGCTCCTACGCGGTGGCCGCCGTCGCCGGCAAGGTGCTGATCTGGGTGGCGATGGGCGCGAGCTTCTACCTCGTCCCCGAGACCTCGCGCCGGCGCTCGGAGCACCAGGACACCCGTCCGGTGCTGCTGAAATCGCTCGGAATCGTGGCCGTGTGCGCGATCCCGTGCATGCTGATCTTCGCCGTCGCCGCGCACCCGCTGCTCGCCGCCGTGTTCGGCCACAACAAGGCGGTCGCGTCGGGCTCGCTGCTGCCGCTCGGCGCCGCCTTCACCGTGCTCGCCGGAACCTATCTCGCGGTCCAGTACATGCTGGCGCTCAAGCGCGTCTGGTTCCTGCTCGCGATCGGGGCCGTCGCCGCGATCGAGCCGGTGCTGCTGCTGCAGGCCCCCAAGCACCCGGCGTCGTTCGCCACCGTGGTCCTGCTGATACAGCTGCTCGGGGCGGCGGTCGCGTACGTGCTGGCGCTCTCGCGCCGGCCGATGCTCGCCCGCGTGGGCTAGAAGAGCCCGAGTTGCTCGGCCGCGGCCTGCTGTGCCGCGGCCGGCTCCTGAGCGGGTTCCCGGGGCGGCTCCGGCTCGGGCGCGGCGGCGGGCTCGGGCGCGGCGACGGGCTCGGGCGCGGCGGGCTGCTCCGGCGGGCCGAGCTTCAGAATCTCCGGAATCCGCAGGAAGTCCGCCCGCAGCATCTCCAGCGTCGACGGCGTGTACAGGGCCGCCGCCGGGTGGTAGAGCGGGTACAGCCGTACCGCCCGCGGACCGATCGTCCGCACCTCCGGCTGCCCGTGGATCCTCGAGATCCCGGTCGGCTCGCCGCGCAGCAGCTTGGTCGCGAAGTTGCCGAGCGTGCAGACCATCGTCGGCTGGATCAGCTCCAGCTTCGCGAACAGGTAGTGCTGGCAGGAATCGAGCTCGTGCGGATAGGGATCGCGGTTGCCCGGCGGCCGGCACAACAGCGTGTTCGCGATGAACACCTCTCCGCGCTCCATCCCAATCTCGCCCAGCAGCTTCTCCAGGAGCTTGCCGGCCTGCCCCACGAACGGCAGGCCCTGCGCGTCCTCGTTGGCACCCGGCGCCTCACCCACGAACATCAGCTCGGCGTCGGCGTTGCCCGAGCCGAACACGACGTTGGTGCGCGTCTCGTGCAGCTGACAGGCGATGCAGCCGCGTGCCTCCTGGTAGACGGCCTTCAGCAGTTCGCGGCGTTCGCTCGCGCTAGTCATTCATTGCGATGCTAACCCGCCTCGGTGCCGGCCTGAGCCGAACCTGGGTACCGCCGGCTCCGAACCCGGGTACCATTTAGGAAGGCCGTCACCTTTGTCACAAGGGATGGACCCGAGCAGCGATGCCACCAACCGCCCTCAATCGCGCGCAGACGCGGCTTGCAATCGTCGGCACCGGCCGGCTCGGCTCGGCATTCGCCCGCCGGCTCGCGGCCAGCAACGCGATCGCGCTCGTCGGCCCGCTCGGGCGTGAAGCCTTCCACGCCGCCGCGGCCCACGCCGCCGCTACCTGCGATGCGGTGCTGCTGTGCGTCCCAGACGCGCAGATCGCCGGCGCCGCCGCTGCGATCCCGCCGGGCCCGCTGGTCGGCCACTGCTCCGGTGCAACCGGCCTGCAGCCGCTGGCGCCCCACGATGCCTTCTCGCTGCACCCGCTGATGACGGTGACCGCCGCCGGCGCGGACTTCGGCGGCGTCACCGCGGCCATCGACGGGAGCACCGAGCGCGCCACCCGGTTCGCCCGCCGGCTGGCCGCGGAGCTCGGGCTCCAGCCGATCCGGGTCGCCCCTGCCGATCGCGCGGCCTATCACGCCGCGGCATCGCTGGCATCGAACTTCCTGGTGACGCTCGAGGCAGCCGCCGAGCGCCTGGGCGCCACGGCCGGGCTCGAGCGCCAGGCACTCGTCCCCCTGGTCCGCGCCACCGTCGAGAACTGGGCAACGCTCGGCGCCGAGGGCGCCCTCACCGGGCCGGTGGCCCGCGGCGACGAGGCGACCGTCGCGCGCCAGCGCGAGGCCGTCGCGCAGCGCACCCCGGAGCTGCTGCCGCTGTTCGACAGCCTCACCGAAGCCACGCGCGCCCTCGCCACCGCCGCGCCCAGCCCCACGCCCACCCGCGAGCTGGAGCACGCATGAGAGTTCTGCGCACGATCGCCGAACTGGGTGCCGCGCTGGCGGAGCCGCGCCGCCAGGGCCACCGGATCGGCCTGGTGCCGACGATGGGCGCCTTCCACCCGGGCCATCTGGCGCTGATGCACGCTGCACGCAGCGATTGCGATGACGTCGTCGTCTCGCTGTTCGTCAACCCGACCCAGTTCAACGCGCGGGCCGACCTGACGGCCTACCCGCGCGACGAGCAGCGCGATGCCCTGCTCGCCGCCGAAGCCGGGGTTGACCTGCTGTTCGTGCCCGCGCCCGAGGAGATCTATCCGTCCGGCTTCGCGACACGAGTCAGCGTCGGCAGCCTGACCGCGACGCTCGAGGGCGCCAAGCGTGGCCGCGACCACTTCGACGGAGTCACAACCGTGGTCCTCAAGCTGTTCAACATCGTGGCGCCGCACGTCGCGTACTTCGGGCACAAGGACGTCCAGCAGACGCTCGTGATCAAGCAGATGGCGCGCGATCTCAACGTCCCGGTCCACATCGAGGTGCTCCCCACAGTTCGCGAGCCCGACGGGCTCGCGATGTCCAGCCGCAACGTGCATCTGTCGCCGGCCGAGCGGCAGCAGGCGCTGGCGCTGAGCCGCTCGCTGTCAGTCGCCTCGGCGCTGGTCGCGGCCGGTGAGACTGACGCGCTCACCGTCGCCGCCGCCGCGCAGGCCGAACTCGATGCCGCCGGCGTCGAGACCGAGTACTTCCAGATAGTCAACTCCCAGACGCTGCTGCCGATAAAGAACGTGGAAGGACCCGTGCTGGCCGTGGTGGCCGCACGGGTCGGCAGCACCCGCCTGATCGACAACCAACAGCTGTCCCCGGATCCCACCGGCTCCCGACCGCCTCTGGCGGCGGGAAGCAACCCAAGGAGCGCCTGACATGTCCTCGCACCCCTCACAGATCGCTGTCCTCGACGACGCCCGCCTGCCGGTGACACTGGCGATCCTGAACGAGCGCCACCGGCTCGGCGAGCCGCTGGTGATGGTCACCGCCTACGACTTCCCGAGCGCCCGCGCCGCCGAGGCGGCGGGCGTGGACCTGGTGCTCGTCGGCGACTCCGGCGCGATGACCGTGCTCGGGTACCCATCGACGATCGAGGTCACCACCGACGAGATGCTGATGCTCACACGCGCGGTGCGGCGCGGCCTGCGCAGCCCGCTGCTCGTCGCCGATCTGCCGTTCGGCTCATACGAGGAGTCCGACGAGCAGGCTGTTCGCACGGCCATGCGGTTCGCCAAGGAGGGCGGCGCCGACGCCGTCAAGCTCGAGCGCGGCAACGAGACCTCGGTCGCACGGGCGCGCGCGATCGTGCAGGCCGGCATCCCGGTCATGGGCCACGTCGGCCTGACCCCGCAGACCTCCACCGCGCTCGGCGGCTACCGCGCACAGGGCCGCAGCGCCGGCGCGGCCGCCCGGATCGCCGGCGAGATGCTTGCGCTCCAGCGCGCAGGCTGCTTCGCGATCGTGCTCGAGGCGGTCCCGGCAGCGGTCACCGAGGTGTTGATGCCGCTGATCGACGTGCCCGTGATCGGCATCGGCGCGGGCCCCGCGACGGACGGCCAGGTGCTCGTGTTCCACGACCTGCTCGGCATCCGCGAGGGTCGCGGCGCCCGCTTCGTGCAGCGTTACGCCGACCTGCAGGACGAGATGGACGCAGGTGTGAAGGCCTACGCCGATGACGTCCGTGCGCGCCGCTACCCGGCGCCTGAGCACAGCTACTCGATCGACGCCGCCGAGCTCGCCGAGCTGCGCGCGGAACTTTCCGCTCTGAGCGCCGCCGGGCCCACGACCCCATAGCGGCTCGGTCCGCAACCCCGTAGCATTTGGCTCGTGCCGCGGATCACACAGGTCTTCGCTCCACGTGACCGGGTCTACTTCGAGCTGTTCGAGGAGGCCGGCCAGAACATCATGCGCTCGGCGGAGCTGCTGGAGCGGCTGCTGTCCGACTACCCGGACCAACGCCACCTGGCGCAGGAGATCCGCGACTGCGAGCACGAGGGCGACCGCATCACGCACGAGATACTCGACCGCCTCAACCACACCTTCGTCACGCCGATCGATCGCGAGGACATCCTGGCGCTGACCTCGGCGCTCGACGACATCGTCGATTTCATCGAGGAGGTCGCGGACTACCTCGGCCTCTACAAGATCGAGGCGCCGATGGATCAGGCGATCAAGCTCGCCGAGGTGCTGAACGGCGCCGCGCACCAGATCGCGGAGGCGATCCCGCTGCTGCGCGGCTTCAACGACATCTCGTCGCACACCGTCGAGATCAACCGGCTCGAGAACGAGGGTGACCGCATCACCCGTGAGGCGATCGCCTCGCTGTTCGACGGCGGCATCGACCCGATGGTCGTGATCCGCTGGAAGGACCTGTTCGAGGGCCTCGAGGACGCGATCGACGCCGCCGAGCACGTGGCGCACATCCTCGAGGGGATCGTCATCAAGAACTCCTGATCACCTGAGGCTCCGGATCACCCGTGCCGGTGCTCCGGCTGCGACGGAAAACGCAGGGATGTCGCTGGTCACCACGGAGTTGGCGCCGATCACGCAGCGCTCGCCCACGGTGACACCGCTGGTGATCACCACGTGGGCGCCGCACCAGACGTTGTCGCCGACCCGCGTCGGCCCCTTGCTGGTGAAGCCCTGCCACGGGACCGGGCGACTGCGGTCATCGAAGCGGTGATTCGCGTCGGTGATCACGCAGCCGTTGGCGAACATGCAGTGCTCACCGATCTCGACCAGCTCCAGCGCGGCGACCATCACCCCGAGGTTGAGGAACGTGCCGCCGCCGATGCGCACACGCGCGGGGCTCGGCATCGTGATCCAGACGTCCGGCTCCAGCAGCACGTGCGGCCCGATCTCCAGGCGTCCGTCCTGCAGCGACTCGAGCACGTTGCCGTGCAGCGGCCAGCGCGTGAACGCCTGGCGCCGCGCGAGCTCGTAGTGGATCCGTGCCCGGTTCCAGGGCAGCGAGTTCCGCTCGTACCACTTCCACCGCTCCCACCACAGCCGGCCCACCCCGCCCGCCAAGCCGGACCGCCCACCCGTCAAGCCGCCACCGCCTCCTTGCTGCGCCGGCGCTTGGGCAGAAGCGGCTTCAGGAACTGCCCCGTATAGGACTCCGGCACCGCCGCGATCTGCTCCGGCGTGCCCGTGGCGATCAGCATCCCGCCGTCATCGCCGCCCTCGGGCCCGAGATCGATCAGGTGGTCCGAGACCTTGATCACGTCGAGGTTGTGCTCGATCACGACGATCGAATTGCCGGCGTCGACCAGCCTGTCGAGCACCTCGAGCAGCCGCTGGATGTCGGCGAAGTGCAGGCCCGTGGTCGGCTCGTCGAGGATGTAGATCGTGCGGCCGGTGGCCACCTTCGCCAGCTCCGCCGCCAGCTTCACGCGCTGTGCCTCGCCGCCCGAGAGCGTCGTCGCCGGCTGCCCCAGCCGCATGTACCCGAGGCCGACGTCGTTCAGCGTCTGCACGCGGCGCCTGATCTTCGGGATGTGCTCGAAGAACTCGAGCGCCTCACTGATCCGCATCTCCAGCACCTCGGCGATGTTCTTGCCCTTGAAGCGAACCTCGAGCGTCTCCCGGTTGTAGCGCTTGCCGTGGCACTGCTCGCAGGGCACATAGACATCGGGGAGGAAGTGCATCTCGATCTTGATCTGGCCGTCGCCGCGACAGACCTCACAGCGCCCGCCCTTCACGTTGAACGAGAAGCGGCCCGGCTTGTATCCCCGCGCCCGCGCCTCCTGCGTCTTCGCGTACAGGTCCCGAATCTGGTCGAACAGGCCGATGTAGGTGGCCGGGTTCGATCGCGGCGTCCGCCCGATCGGTGACTGGTCGACGGAGATGATCTTGTCGAGCTGCTCAAGCCCCGCGATCGAGGTGTGCGCGCCTGCCCGTACGCGCGCCCCGTTCAGCCGGCTCGCAGCCGCCTTGTACAGGATCTCGTTGACGAGCGTCGATTTGCCCGAGCCCGACACGCCGGTGACGCTGCACAGCACCCCGAGCGGGACCTTCACGTCGATGCCCTTGAGGTTGTTCTCGGCCGCGCCCTTGATCTCGACGTACCCGGCCGGCTTGCGGCGCCGTTTCGGCGGCTCGATCCGGCGCGTGCCGGCGAGGAACTGCCCGGTGAGCGATTCGGGGACGGCGGCAACGTCCGCCGCCGTCCCCTGCGCGACCACATGCCCGCCGTGCTCACCGGCGCCGGGACCGATGTCCAGCAGATGGTCGGCGGAGCGCATCGTGTCCTCGTCGTGCTCGACTACGAGCACCGTGTTGCCGAGGTCGCGCAGCCGCTCCAGGGTCACGATCAGCTTGTGGTTGTCGCGCTGGTGCAGGCCGATCGAGGGCTCGTCGAGGATGTACAGCACGCCCACCAGCGACGACCCGATCTGCGTCGCCAGGCGGATCCGCTGCGCCTCGCCACCCGAGAGCGTCGCGGCCCCGCGCTCCATGCTCAGGTAGCCGACGCCGACGTTCTCGAGGAAGCTGAGCCGCTCCTCGATCTCGCGCAGGATCAGATGGGCGATGCGACGGTCGTGCTCGGACAGCTCGAGCTCGCGCACCCAGGCCAGCGCCTTGTACGCCGACATCGCCGTGAACTCGTGGACCGGCGTGCCGCCCACCAGCACCGCCCGCGACTCGGGCCGCAGGCGCGCGCCCTTGCAGTCCGGGCACGGCCGCAGCGTCATGTACTCCTCGATCTTCTCCTTGACCAGCTCGGAGTCGGTCTCGCGGT
>WQWK01000057.1 GCA_009785395.1 Conexibacteraceae bacterium | reverse complement strand
GACCAAGCCGGGCCGCGAGATCGATGGGCGCGGCGGCTTCCGCCAGGGCGTGATCAGCAACCTGGCGAACCCGAAGGTCGGCATCTTCTTCACGAGCCTGCTGCCGCAGTTCGTCGACCGCAACGGCTCGCCGCTGTTGCAGATGCTGCTGCTCGGCGGCACCTTCATCGCCTTCAACGTGATCTGGATGTGCAGCTACGCGCTCGCGGCCGTACGCCTCTCCGAGTTCCTCAGCCGCGCGCGCGTCAAGGCGACGATCGACCGCTTCACCGGCCTTGTGCTGGTCGGCGTCGGCATCCGCCTGGCTATCGAGCGCTGAGGGCCGCGCCGAAGAAGCCCGCCGTAGCCGCAAGCACGGCGGGCTTGTGAAAGGCCGGATCCTCGTGGTTCGCGCCGGCCAGCAGCATCAGCTGCGACTCGTGGCCGGCGCCGGTCAGGGCGTGGTGGAGGGTGGTGCTCTGCTGCGCGTTGATCAGGCCGTCGCTGTCGCCATGGATCAGCAGCACCGGCCCATCAGCGCCTGAGACGTGCGCGAGCGGGCTCGCGGCCCAGGCGGCATCGAGGTCGTCGGTGACGGCCGTGACGCCGAGCAGCCCGGCCTCCATGTCGGGAGCCGGGCGCCCCGCCAGGAACGGCGGCAGCGGCAGGCCGGCGGCGTCGCGCTGTGGCGCCAGGGTGGCGAGGTCGGTCGGTGCAAACCAGGCGGCGGCCGCCTGCACGCTCGCGGCGGGGTCGGCGGGGGTGAGCGCGAGCATCAGCGCGATCCAGCCGCCGGCGGAGACGCCCCAGGCGCCGACGCTGTCGGTGCGCAGGCCGTGCTCGGCGCCGTGTGTGCGCAGCCAGCGGACAGCGGCGCGGGCGTCGTCGAGCTGGGCCGGGTGGGTCGCGACGTCCGTGAGCCGGTAGCTGACGCTCGCGACGGCGACGCCGTGGGCGGCGAGCGGGATCAGCCGCTGCTCGGCGTTGTCCTTGCGCGAACCGCGCGCAAAGCCGCCGGCATGGAAGTAGACGACGCCGGGCACGTCGGTGCCGGTGTCCGGGCGGTGGAGGTCGAGACACAGGCTCAAGCCGTCGACCTGGGCGTACTCGAGGTCAGGCGTGGTGGCGACCGGGGCGGTCAGCGTGCGGCCTCCGTGGGCTCGCTGCTGAAGGCCGGCATGACCGCGGTCGCGAACAGCGATGCGGTGCGCGAGGCCTCCTCGAAGGTGATGCCGCCGAAGGCGACGTCCGCGGTCATGTAGTTGATGCCGGCGGTCTCGATCTGCTCGGCGATGAACTGGCGCGCGCCCTCCGGGGTCCCGACGAAGGCGTTGCCGCGAGCGATCAGCTCGGCGATCGTCTCCGGATAGATCGGCGGGGACGGGTGGCCGTGCTGCACCCAGAGCAGGTCGAGTGAGGCCTTGAAGCGCGGGTAGACGCGCTCCGCGACGCGGGTCGCCTCGGCGTCGGTCTCGGCCAGCACGAAGTGGCGGTTGACGCCGAGGTGGGGGAGGTCGGCGTCGGCGCGGCCGAGCTCCCGCCAGCGTTCGCGGAAGCCGTCGGTCGTCGCGCGCGTGCGCTCGGCGGTGGTGAGCGACATCACGTTGATGCCGCGCTCGGCGCACCAGCCGGCACGGTCCGGTCGCGAGGCGCCGAACCAGAAGGGCGGGTGCGGCTGTTGCAGCGGTCTGGCGGTCATCGGCATGCGGTGCACCTTCGTGTGGGTGCCGTCGAAGTCGACAACCTCGTCGCTGAAGGCGCGCACGATCAGCTCATAGGCCTCGGTGAAGCGGTCGTGCGTGCTGTCGGCGTCGACGCCGAAGAACGAGGCCTCGATCGCCGAGGCGCCGCGGCCGATCCCGGGCTCGAGCCGGCCGCCGCTCATGTGGTCAAGCAGGCACCACTCCTCGACCAGGCGGATCGGGTGATACAGCGGCAGCACGTTGATGAGTGCGCCGAAGTGGATGCGCCGCGTGCGCTGCGCGACCGCCGCCAGGAAGACATTCGGCGAGCCGACGATCCCCAGCGGCGTGCCGTGGTGCTCGGCGACGTGGTAGGCGTGGAAGCCGTCACGGTCGTACTGCTCGACCAGCTTGAGTCGCTGCTCGATCTGCGCGCCCCGCGGCAGGCCCGAGTCGTCGATGTGGTCGAAGATGCCGAAGTTCATGCGCTGTTGATCGGGGGTGGCCCCGCTTGGCCACCCCCGATGCTGTCACGTCGCGGTCAGTCGATGTCCCCGCGGCCGATCCGCCACCATCCGATCAGGATCGGGATGCCGGCCCAGACGCCGATCGTCGCGAACGCGTGCACCCAGTCGGTGGTGCCGAACGCGTGCACTGTAAGCGGGCTGAGCGTCTGCGACGAGTCAAGCCAGTTGCCGATGCCCCTGAACGCGCTGATGTTGCTCACCAGCGTGCCCCAGACCGCCGGGAGCAGCAGGTAGACGACGATCGCCGGTGCGCTGACCAGCAGCGCCGCGCCGAACGCGAGGCCGATGACCATCGTCGAGGCCAGGTAGAGCCAGCTCTGCGTTATCACCTGCCACGTGAGGCTGCCGGCGCCGCCGGGGTGGTGCCCGAAGAGGCTCACCGACACGACCGTGAACAGCAGCAGCCCGACCAGCGCGACCGTTGAAACGACCCAGCTCGCGCCGAGCTTGGCGGCGATCACGCGCGGGCGGCTCGGCACCAGCGTGAACGTCGCCAGCTTCGTGCGCTGCGACCACTCGCCGCAGACCAGCAGCACGCCCATCACCGGCAGCAGGTACGCCAACGGGTCGGAGGCCGCGTGCAGGACGTGGGTGAAGGTCGCGGCGTTGCCGCCGTGGTTGATCGAGGCGATGACCGCGACCAGCAGCGTGACGAACCCGACCCCGATCGGCACCCAGAAGCCCGAGCGCGTGTTGACCATCTTGCGCAGCTCGACCGCGATCAGCCGGCCGAGCCCGGGGCGCAGGTCCTTGACCGCCAGTGCGGGCTGGACGCCGGGCGTCGGTCTGATTGAGGTGGTGGCGCTCATCGCGTGGCCTCCTGGAGCTCGCGGTTGGCATCTTCCGGGTCGGGGTCTGACTGGTCGGCGGTGAGTTGGAAGAAGAGGTGCTCGAGGCTGGCCCCGTCCGTGGCCGGGCGCAGCTCGGCCAGGGCGACGCCGCCCCGCAATGCGGCGCGGCCCACGTCTTCGGGTGACGCGTCGGTCAGGATCGCGCCCTCGGCGTCGATGCTGAGCTCGATGGCCGCGTCGGCGAGGGCTTGGCGCAGCACCCGATCCGAAAGGTCACCGTCAGCCGAGCGCACGATCGTGCGGTTCGCGTTCCCGAGCAGCTCGGTCGGGGTGCCCTGGGCGACGATCTCGCCGCGCGCGATCACGACCAGCCGGTCGGCGGTGGCCTGCACCTCGTGCAGCAGATGCGAGGACAGCAGGACGGTCCCGCCGCGGGCGGCGAAGTCCGTCAGCAGCCCGCGGATCCAGCGCATGCCCTCGGGGTCGAGCCCGTTCGCCGGCTCGTCGAGGATCAGCACCTCCGGGTCGCCGAGCAGCGCGTGCGCGAGGCCGAGGCGCTGGCGCATGCCGAGCGAGTACTGGCCGAAGCGCTTGCGCGCGGCCGTCTGATCGAGTCCGACCAGTTCGAGCATCGCGCCGACGCGTGCCGGGTCGACGCCCATCAGCTGCGCCGAGGTGGCGAGCACCTCGCCGCCACGCCGGCCGCTGTGCTGGGCCGTGGCGTCGATCAGCACGCCGACCCGGCGGCCGGGGTTGGGGATCTCGGCGAACGGCGTGCCGAGCACCGACGCGCTGCCGCCGCTCGGCTGCGCGAGCCCGCACAGCATCTTCAGGGTCGTCGACTTGCCGGCCCCGTTCGGCCCGAGGAACCCGGTGATGGTGCCTGGCTCGCAGCGAAACGACACGTCACGTACGGCGACACGGCCCTCGTAGCGTTTGGTGAGTGATTTGGCTTCGATCATGCTCGGCAGCATCGCTTGAGGCCGGGCCGCCGCGCTACCGCCGAATGTCTGTGTTTGCAGCGCCGATCGGCGGTGCCTGCCGGCAACTTTGGCGATGCCCGCCGGGACCTTTGGCGGCGCCGGAATCGACTTAAGTCGCTGGCGCAAACGCGCGCGTGGTCATACTTTTGTTGCGGTGAACGTTGCTGCCGCACCTGACTCGCGCCTGCCGCGCTGGCAACGGCTGCTGTTGCCGGCACTCGTCGGCGCCCCGGATGCCCGCCGCGACCCGGACGGAGGCACCGACCTGCCGCGTTCGCTGCGTGACTGGATGGTCGACATCACGCTGTTCGGGTTCGCGGTGATCGTCGCGAGCGGCGCGACGATCGCCCATCGGAACCAGGTCAGCCATCTGCTGCTCGCGATCGACGGCCTGCTGGGCGCGATCGCCTGCCTCTCGCTGTGGGTTCGCCGCCGCCACCCGCTCGTCGTCGGCTGGCTGACGGTGGGTCTCTGGGCGTTCAGCTCCGCCGCCAGCGGCGCGGCGCTCGTCGCGGTGCTCACGGTCGCCGTGCACTGCGTGCCGCGCCGCACGCTGCAGCTGACGGCGCTCGCGGTCGTCGCCAACGCCATCTGCGCCGGCATCTACAGGTCCGGTCCATCTGGGTCCAGGGGCTACGCGTTCACTAGTCTGGCGTTCGGGACCATCCTCACGCTCGCCGTCGTCGGCTTCGGCTCCTACGTGCGCGCGCGGCGCGAGCTGCTGCTGTCCCTGCAGGAGCGCGCCCGCCGGGCGGAGGACGAGCAGCAGCTGCGGGTGCGCGAGGCGCGGCTCGCCGAACGGTCGCGCATCGCCCGCGAGATGCACGACGTGCTCGCCCACCGGATCTCACTGCTGAGCGTTCACGCGGGCGCGCTGGAGTTCAACCCGGATGCCTCGCCCGACGAGGTCGCGCGCGCCGCCGGTGTGATCCGGGTCAGCGCCCGGGCCGCGCAGGAGGAGTTGCGCGAGGTGATCGGCGTGCTGCGCGCGAGCACCGGGGCCGAGGGCGTGGAGCCGCCGCAGCCGACGATCGGTGACATCGGCCGGCTCGTCGAGGAGTCGCGCGCGGCCGGAATGGACGTTTCGCTGCGCAATGCCATCGAGCACGACGAGTCGCTGCCGCCGATCATCGGGCGCACGGTGTACCGGGTGGTCCAGGAGGCGCTGACCAACGCGCGCAAGCACGCGCCCGGGGAGGTCGTGACGATCACCCTGGGCGGCGACCCGGACGCGGGTGTCCGGGTCGAGGTCGTCAACCGTCCCTGGGTCGGGCAGGCGACGAGGCCGGCGCGCGAGCGCGACGGCGACGAGCGGCACGTCGGCTCGGGAACCGGGCTGGTCGGCCTGGCCGAGCGGGTGACGCTCGTCGGCGGGGAGTTGCAGAGCGAGCAGCTGCCGAGCGGAGGTTTCAGCCTGACGGCGACGCTGCCGTGGAACCTGGCGGGCGATCCGGAGACGCCCGCTTGAGCACCCACGCCGAGCGATGTCAGGACCCGGTCCGCGTGCTGATCGTCGACGACGATGCGCTCGTGCGCGCCGGCCTGACGATGATGCTCGGAGGGGCATCGGGGATCGAGGTCGTGGGGGAGGCGGCCGACGGCAGCGAGGTGCTCGGCGCGCTCGACCGCCATCGCGCCGACGTGATCCTGATGGACCTGCGGATGCCGAAGGTCGACGGGATCGCGGCGATGGAGCTCGTGCACAGCCAGCCGCAGCCGCCGGCGGTGCTGGTGCTGACGACCTTTGACACTGACGATCAGGTGCTGCGCGCGCTGCGGCGCGGCGCTGCCGGCTTCCTCGTCAAGGACACCCCGCCGGCCGAGATCGTGCGCGCGATCGAGCTCGTCGCCTGCGGCGAGAGCATGCTCTCGCCGACCGTCACCCGCCGCCTGATCGACCGGCTTGCGGGCGACGGCGACGCCGCCGGCCGCCACACCGAGGCAGCGGCGATGCTCGATCAGCTCTCACCCCGCGACCGTGAGATCGCCGGCGCGATCGCCCAGGGCAAGTCGAACGCCGCGATCGCCGGTGAGCTGCATCTCAGCATCGCGACCGTCAAGAGTCACGTCTCGACGATGCTGGCCAAGCTGCAGCTGGACAACCGCGTGCAGATCGCGCTGCTCGTGCAGGACGCCGAACGGGCCTGAGCGGCGGTCGCCGGCCCGGCGCGCGCACCCGCCGCTCACTTGAGCAAGCCGCCGGCCGGCGGCACCACCCACAGCTGCGGCGCGAGGTCCTCGAGCAGCCCCGCGTCGAGCTCGCTGACGCGGGCCGCGTGCTCGCGCTCGAGCGCCATCGCCAGCTCGCGCCATGCCCGCGCCACCGCGGCGACGCGGGCCATCGGACCCCAGCCTGTGGCCGCCCGCAACTCGTCGGCGCGGGCGCGGACCTGGGCCGGCGTCAGCTCACCGAACGGGTGGTTGGCGCCGTCGATGAAGACGGTCGCCGAGACGATCCGCTCGAGCTCGGTCACGGCGCGTGACCCCCGGTCTGCGCGAGACCCCCGCTGTGTCCGCGCGCGATCAGCTCGGCGGCGACCGCGGCCTGTCCATAGGAGATGCCGCCGTCGCCGGGCGGCAAAAGCTGCGGCAGCAGGACGCGCAGCCCCGCCGCCTCGATACCCGGCACCACCGATTCGGTGAGCCGCCGGTTCTGGAAGACCCCGCCCGAGAGCACAATGAGGTCGACCCCGGCACGCCACGCCGCCTCAGCACACGCCTTCACCGTCGCTGCGGCCAGCCCGGCGTGGAACCGCGCTCCCGCGACCGCCGCGGTCGCCCCGCGCTCGAGGTCGCGCACCAGCTCGAGCAGGCCGGGGCGCGGATCGAGCGACAGCAGCCCATCCGCGCCGGGCGTGACCGTGATCTCGTAGCGGCCGTGATCGGAACGCGCGGAGCAGGCCTCCAGCTCGATCGCCGCCTGCCCCTCGTAGTTGACGACGGCCGCCACGCCGCAGATCGCGGCGACGGCGTCGAACAGCCGGCCGATGCTGCTCGTCTGCGGGGAACCGACACCGCTGCGTACCAGCTGCGCTACCAGCTCCCAGCGACGGGGGGCGACCTGATCCCGGAGCGCGTGTGGGATCGGGGGAATCACGGCGGGTGATTCGCCTGAGTTCGAGCCCAGGGCGGAGTCCAGGTCAGAGTCCAGCGAGCACAGCCATGCACACGCCATCCGCCACGGCTCGCGGATCGCCGCGGCGCCGCCCGGGAGCGGCACCGAGCGCAGCGAACCGACCCGGCTGAAGCCGGCGAGGTCGCCGAGCAGAAGCTCGCCGCCCCAGATGCCGCCGTCGAGCCCGAGGCCGGTTCCGTCGAAGATCGCCCCGACGGCCGGGCCTGTCTCGCCGTGCTCGGCCAGGCACGCCGCGAGGTGCGCGTGGTGGTGCTGCACCCCGATCAGCTCGAGCCCGCGCTCGACGGCATACTTGGTCGACAGGTACTCGGGGTGCAGGTCGTGCGCAATGACCGCGGGGCTGACGTCGAACAGCCGCTCGAAGTGCTCGATCCCGACCGTGAACGAGCGCAGCGTCTCATAGTTCTCGAGGTCGCCGATGTGGTGGCTGACCCAGGCGCGGGGGCCGCTGGCCAGGCAGAACGTGTTCTTCTGCTCGGCGCCGCAGGCGAGGATCGGCTGCGCGGCCGGGGTCCTGAGGGCGATGCTGGCCGGGACGTACCCGCGTGAGCGCCGGATCAGCATCGGGCGGGCCCGGGCGGCGCCGCCGGAAGCCGGGGCGGCGCCGCCGGAAGCCGGGGCAGCGCCGAGCGGAGCCGGGCCGCCGCCGAGCCTGATCACGCGTGCGACCGAGTCGTCGGTCCGCGTCTCGATCGGCCGGTCGTGGGTGAGCAGCAGCTCGGCGATGTTCCCGAGCAGGAGCCGCTCGCGCGCGTCCTCGTCCTCGTAGGCGATCGGCTCATCGGAGACGTTGCCGCTGGTCATCACCACCGTGTCGACGCCGTCAACGGCCAGGTCGGACAGCAGCAGGTGATGCAACGGCGCGTAGGCGAGCATCACGCCGAGCTCGCCGGCCCGGGGAGCGACCGCGTCGGCGACGGCACCGGACACCCGCCTCGGCGCGAGCACGATCGGGCGCGCGGGAGAGCTCAGGAGCTCCGCGTCCTCGGCGGACAGCTCGACGAGCCGGGCGGCAACCTCCACAGACCGGACCATCAACGCGAACGGCTTGTCTTCGCGGTGCTTGCGGGCACGCAGCCGCGCGACGACGCGCTCGTCGTCCGCGCGGCACGCCAGGTGGTAGCCGCCGAGCCCCTTGATCGCGACGATCGCGCCGGCCCGGATCGCCGCCGCGGCGGCGGCCAGCGGATCCCGGCCGCCCCGGCGCTCAACGGCAGATCCGTCCGCGGCGACCAGGCTCACCGACGGCCCGCACACCGGGCAGGCGTTCGGCTGGGCGTGAAAGCGGCGGTCGCCCGGGTCGTCGTACTCCGCCTGGCAGGCCGGGCACATCCGGAAGCCGCTCATCGTCGTCAGCGGCCGGTCGTAGGGGACGTCGCGCACGATCGTGAAGCGCGGGCCGCAGTTGGTGCAGTTGATGAACGGATAGCGGTGACGCCGGTTCCCGGGGTCGTCCAGCTCGCGCAGGCACTCGTCGCAGGTGGCGCTGTCAGCGCTGACCGGCGCGTCACGATCGCCGCCCTGTGGGCTCGGGCGGATCGCGAAGGTCGAGGCATCGCCGGTGACCGGCACCGGCGATGCCTCGACCCGCTCGATCACCGCCAGCGGAGGCGACTCCACCGGCAGCCGCCGCAGAAAGACCTCCACCGCGCCGCCTGGTCCCTCGACCTCGGCGAGCACACCCTGCGAGTCGTTCAGCACCCAGCCGCCGAGGCCGAGCTCAGCGGCCAGCCGGTAGACGTAGGGGCGGAAGCCCACCCCCTGGACGGTGCCGGTGACCCGGACATGCTCGCGGCGCTGCGGGGCCTCGACGCTCATTGCGACAGCTCGCCGGATGCGGGCAGCTCGCGCGAGCCCGCCAGCTCCACGAGCGCGTGGTAGGCCGTGGCCTGGGCCTCCTGAATCCTGGGGATGTGCTCGGAGCGGGTCACGATCACATGGTCGGCGAGCGCCTCGGCGCCGATCCGCCCGCCGTCGTAGCCGACCAGCGCGACCGTCATCAGGCGCCGCCGCCGCGCCTCCTCCAGGGCGGCGATCAGGTTCGTCGAGTTCCCGGAGGTGGACAGCGCGATCGCGGCGTCTCCGGTGACTCCGTAGGCGATCACCTGCCGTGCGAAGATCGCGTCAACGCCGATGTCGTTGGCGATCGCGGTGATGATCGACGGGTCCTCGGTGAGGTCGATCGCGGCGTGGCCGGCCGCGCGGCAGTCCGCGACGAGGTCCATCGCGTCCGTCGCCGAGCCGCCGTTGCCGAGCGCCAGCAGCTTGCCCCCGGCGGCGAACACGTCCCGCAGCTCCTCCGCGGCGGCGATCAGCTGCTCGCGGTTGTCCTCGAGCGTCTGCGCCCGCAGCGCGCTGATCTCCTGCGCCTTCATCAGTGCGGAGCGGCGCACGTCGTCGAGCACCG
>WQWK01000056.1 GCA_009785395.1 Conexibacteraceae bacterium | reverse complement strand
CCTCGTAGATCGTCCGGCCCGATTCAGTCGTGCCGACCGAGCCGGGGTCGAGGCCGCCGTGTCCGGCGTCGAGGAACACCGTCAGGTGGCGGTCGCCGGTCGTGGGTGCGTAGGCGATGCACGAGCCCTTGCTGAACACCGCCGGGTCGACCGCCTGGACCGGCCGCGCCGGCTGGCCGAACACCCCGAGGCCGCCATGGTGCCGACCGGCGTGCATCACCAGCGTGCCCAGGACGAGCACCGGCCCAATCGCGAGCAGCCTCCGAACCCGACTTCGTGACCCGTATTGCGTAGACATGTGCGCCATTGGTCCCGCCCCGCGCCACAGTTTTTAGCCGGATTTCGGGCGAGATCCGCCAGATCGGCTGCAATGCGCGCACGCTTAACCGAGTCGTCATCGAGCGCAAACACATGCCTGCCGGATCAGTCGGGCTCGTGCGCCTGTGGAGAACTCGTCCGCTCGAGCGCGCGGGCGGCGATCGGCGCGGGATCGGCCGGCCAACGGCCGCAGGCGATCCGCGAAAGGTTCAGGGCCATTCGCTGCCCGGCTCATCGGGCGCGGAAGCCGACCTGGGGGCGACTTTCGATCTGCTCGCCCGCGAGGTGTGCGAACAGCTCTGCGAGCGTTGCCGACTGATTGTGCGCGGCCTCGCCGCCGTGGGCGGCGAGCCAGTCCCTAGCTTCGGTCGCGGAGAACCGCGCGAACTCGACGCGCGCGGCGCAGCGACCCGGCCGCGCGACGGCGGGATGCAGCCGACCTATCGGCTCGTTGGTGGTGACCAGAACCAGCACCCGTAGGCCCTGTCCGACGATGCCGTCGACCAGGTTCAGCAACCGGGACAGGCCCTGGCCTGTCCGCTCCTTCGCATCGGCGGCGAGCAGCTCGCCGGTGTCCTCGAGCACCAGCAGGCGCCATTTGTCGCTGTCCTCGAGCTGGTCAAGACCGAAGTGGTCGTCGCCCTCGAGCAGGACGTCGACCATGTAGTCGGCTCGCTGGCCAAAGAACACATCGGGGTCGATCACGTAGTGCAGCTCGCACCAGCGTCGCCACTCCCAGCCGAGCGCACGCAGGGCGTAGGTCTTCCCGGTTCCCGGCGGTCCGTACCAGAGCACGAGCTGTCCGGACGCCGGCGGCTCGTAGTCGGGCGTGGAAAGCCCGCCCAAGCGCTCACGGACCAGCGGCGGGTAGTTCAGCTTGATCGCTTCGAATCCGGGCACGTCGATCATCCTGGTCACCGAGCTGGCGCCGTGCGAGCCGCAGGTCCAGAAGCGCACCGGCACCTCTCGGCGCTCCGATGGCTCGAGCTCCGCAAACGTGTCTCGCAACCAGCCCTCGATGTCTCCCACCAACGCCTGTTCACGCGCGGCGATCCGGGCGTGCAACGATCCTCGCCCGAGGGTCACGAGTGCGACCGCACCCTCATCGAACACCGTCGCCAGGTCGACCAGCGCCGATCTCATCCCGGCCGTGCGCACCGTGGTCAGCGCGTGGGGCAGGATCGGATCCAGCGACGCAGCCCCGGTGGACCAGCGCACGTCGGCCGTGTGCGCGATCTCTCGCTCGAACACCAGCGCTGCGAACTGCGTGTCGCCCAAATACGGCAGGCTGACCTCATCGCCGAGCATCAGCCGCCCCCACGGGGAGCGACCGCCCGGCGATGGATCGTAGTCGTCTGCGGTTGTGTCTCCTTCCCGTTCTGTCACCTGTTCACTCCGCTTCAGTAGTCCCCTCACCCACCCTCGCCCTGAAGTCAGCGCCTGGTTGTGCTCGATGCCGCGTGCGCGGTCCCCGATGCGCATTGCTGGGCTGACGGTGACCGCCGCGCCGCCCCAGCGCAATCCTTGGGGGTTTCGAGCCCTGAACGCGATCCTTTGGCCGGACCGCTGGCCTAGCGCTCGCCCTTCGACGGCTACCGACTACTCGATCAATGGCGTGGTCCAGTTGTGTTGCTGGAGCTTGGTGTCGAGCTCCCGCCGGGCCTTCGCCAAGGCGTCAACTTGCATTTGCAGCGCCGCGACCTCGACCTGCCGCACCATCCGGATCTCGGATCGGCTGTACCGACCGAACACCCCTCCCCGGTCGGTGGCCCCCTTGATCGCCGCGCGGATCGCCGAGGTCCGCATCGCCAACACGTCGCGCCGAGCCAACGCCGCGGTCACGGTTCCACCGCTCGTCAGCTTCGTGACGGCGTTGGTCTGATTGATCCTCGTGATGAGCAGCTCGAGCTCGCCGCAGGCCCGGTCGAGCTCGGCCAGCAGCTCCTCCGGCGGCTCCGCCGGCTGATCGCCCTCCTGGACCAGGACGTTCGCGCTGAGTCGCTCATTTAGCTGCGCGATCCGCTTCTGCAGGTCGGATCGCTGGTTGAGTGCTTCTCCAAGAGTCGTCATCGTCCCGACATTATTGCACACTATAAGTATCACTGCGGCGGGTCTTGCGCTTCATCGCCGGCTGACGCCGAAGCGGCCGATAGGCTCCTTCGCCCAACGTGAGCGGTGGCGCGCAGAGACAGGTTTCGCCAGACCACGAGGCGCTCGGCCGAGCCGTGCGGGCATTGCGTGAGGCGGCGGGGCTGTCCCAGGAGGAGCTGGCGGCCCGTTGCGGCCTGCATCGGACGTACGTCGGGGGGATCGAACGGGGCGAACGGAACGTCAGCTTCAGCAACCTGCTCAAACTGGCGGCCGCGCTCGGGGTCAGCCCCTCGCGGCTGCTCGCCGACGGGGACGCGCTGCGCACGCCGCCGCCGTAGCCGACGCGTAGGCCAGAGTCATTTGTTGGTCGCCGGCCCATTCTCCTGTGATGCGGCGCCAGCCGCGACCTTCGCGAGGACTTGTGCCAGATGCTCGACCTGAGTCCAGCGCACATTCGCACGAACCACCTCGTCGAGCAGGCGCTCGGCCAGGTCAATTGCCTCGATGACGATCTTCTCCTCGTGCGAGCACATGTTCGACTCAAGCGACGCTAACCCCCGCTCCGGTCGGAAGGCGGGGGTATTCCGCGCTCCGAATCAGAGCTGGCACAGAGTTGGTGCAGCTCGGCGACAAACCTGGGTCAGAGCTGCGACGGATAGGTCTTGTTCCGTAATAGGCGGATGCCGCATGCTTGCGGCCATGAGATCGACGCGGCTCGTCTCCGGGCGAGTGACCAACAACTACGACACTCCCGACTGGACGTCACTCGAACGGCTGCTCAGCTCAGACGAGCTGTGCGGTCACTTCATGTGGATGAACGATGCGTTACTCGAAGATGGCGACGTACTGAACGCCTACAAGCATCGATGGACCCGGCGTTACTTTCACCTCACCGCCGATGCCCGAACGTTCAACTACGTGGGGGATGACACGTATTGCGAAGTCGATCCATACGTCGCGATAAAGGCAGTCTTCGCTGGTTGGGAGGCGATGCTCGCTGCGTGTGAGTGCCAGCCAACGCCGGAGGAGAGGAGAGCACTGCGGGCGGCGTTGCGAAGAGCGAAGGCCCGGCGCGAATCAGCGTGAAGTCGCGCTCAGGCTCTGATGACAGCCGCCACTCAAGGGCGACTGGGGCGTCTATGGCTGCGTGGCGCTCCGCGCGCGCTGCTCGATCGCGACGACCCGTCTCTCAGGACATCTCAGGGCCGCTCAGCTTGAACGTCTTAGGAACTCGTCGAACATAGGCACGGTGAACGCGGTGTCGCCGTGTGCCGGGCTGTAGATCATGCCTTTGCGGATCAGCGCGGAGCGTCGGGGCGCCACCGATTCGACTTGCGCATGCAGTTGAGCGGCGACGTCGCCTGAGCGGTGCGGACCGGACCCGAGTTCGGCCATCGCGTGAAGGTAGGCACGCTCGGCCGGTGTGAGGCGATCCATGCGGACTTTGAAGAAGTTCTCGTCGAGCTTGGTCTGAACAAGCGGCGCTGCCTCGAGAACGTCGGACAGCGTCACCGGCGACCCTTCCGCTGCGTTCCACACCTCATATCCCCATTCCTGGAGGAAGTACGGGTACCCACGGGTCCGGGCGAGCAGCTCGTCGAGCGCGGCGTCTTCGAAGCTAACGCCCTGATCGCTTGCTGGCAGGCGCAGCACGTCACGCGCCTGTGCCTCATCGAGCGAGCCAATCCTGGGGAACTCGAAGAGACGCTCCGCGTAAGACTTCGCGTCGCCCGCAAGACCCGGCAACTGCGGCAGCCCGGCACCCACGAGAACGACCGGAAGGTTTAGCTGCACTGTGCGATGGATCGCGCTGATCAGGGCGCCGAGTTCATCGCCGCTGAGATATTGGACCTCGTCGATAGCGAGGACGATCCCTGTGTTGCGATCCTGCGCCGCTCGTCCAGCCTCGACAAGCAGATCGGTGAGGTCGTCCGACAGATCGCCCGAGTCGGCGACGCCTGCGAGAGCATCCACGTTCACAGCAATCGAACTGCCGTCAGGAAGGTTGTAGGTGAACGACCCAAGTGCGCCGAGTGCACGTTGCACAGCACGGGAGAACTTGCCGGCGCGGTCGAGGCCGAGGAGGATCTTGCGGAGGCGCACCGCAAGAAGTCGACGCAGGTCACCGCTCTCAGGGGCCTCGATATACCCAACCTGCAGCTTTTCCTGCTCCGCGATCTCGATGAACTTGTTCAACAGGACGGTCTTGCCGACGCCGCGCAAGCCGATCGGCATCACGCTCTTGCCAGGCCGCCTACGAACCGCGCGGCCGACCGTGAGCCGGAACCGCTCGATCAGCCCGTCGCGGCCGACGAGTGCGGGCGGAGGAGCGCCAGCGCCTGGGCGGAACGGGTTGTCGAGTTCATCCATCTAGACCGAGCTTACCAGTCTTATCGGATCTTATCGACCTTACCGCAGGGTGGGATAAGATCGGTAAACCCGCCTCACGCGCCGCGCGGCCCCCTCTGGGCGATCTGCCGCGCGCGCTGCTCGATCGTGACGATCGTCTCTGGACGCTCGCGACCAAACCTCTTGTAGTAGACGTCCTCGATGAAGGTCGGCAGCGGCGACTTCCATGGCTCCTGCCGGTGGTTGTCGATCTTGCCCATCTTCTTCGGGTTCATACCGAGCTCCCGCGCCATTTGGACGTGCGCGTGCGACAGGCGGTGGCGCCGGCGCACGTCGATCCAGATCTGCAGGTCGGGAGGAATGGCGTCGGGGCGCTTCGGACCCTTACTCATCGTCCGAGGTCTCGCAGATCGGCCACCAGGTCATCGATGACCAGCTCCTCGGGGACGGCGCAGGAGAGTCGCCGGACGCTGTCCTCGAGGGTCCCGGCGAACGCACCCGGCTGTCCGAGCGCCTCGTGCAGCGCCTCCACGTCGAACCGCCACGGCAGGGCGGCGTAGCGATCCTCGAGATCCCGAAAGATCTGCACTCCGGCGTCGTCGAAGTCACCGTGGTGTCGGACGCGGACCCCGGCGCCCCGGACGATCGAGAGCAGCCGCCGCACCGCGTCCGACGGCCGGCCCGCCGTACAGACGAGCGGCGGGCAGGCCGCGCCCAGATGCTGCTCCGCAGCGATCGCCACCGACGGGTTCTCACAGCTGAAGCAGGGTACGCCCGGCGGCCACCGTACCTCGCCGGCGGACAGCTGTCCGCAGGTCAAGACCACGTGTGTACCGCGGACGGCGCGCGCGATCACCGCTGCCGGTCCATCCCCGAGCAGTGGCAGGTTGAGCGCTGCCACGTTCGACGAGATCGGATCGACGAGGACATTCCATGCCGCCCACACCTCGCGTGGCGAGGCGTCGTCCCCCAGTCCGGCCGCCGCCGCGAGCACCGAGATCGTCAAGCCGTGCAGTGGCGTGCCGACATCGAGCGCATGTGGATCACCCCCCAGTACTCGTGTCGCCAACACCCCACGCTGGACGACCTCCTCGCTGGGAAGCGCCGCCAGGACTCGCAGCGCCTGATCGACCAACGGACGCATGGCCTCGTGGACGCGACCCTGTCGCGTCACCTCCTCGAACCACTCGGCCGCCGCCGGCCGTGCGACCACCGCCGGATGCGACATAAGCCACAAGCGGAACTCGTTGCGGCGCTCTTGCTGCGCGGCTCGCTCGGCCGGTAGATCGCGAAGCGACCGTCCACCCACCCGCTCGTACTCCGCCCGCGGGTCGATGCCACATGAGCTCAGCGCCGCCTCGAAATGGGACAGCCCGACACGCAGGGTGGTACCGGGCAGAACCGGCCTGCGTCGAGAGGTGGACAGGAGGCCGTCGAGCGCAAGCGCCTCCTCGGCACTCAGGTCCGGCACCACCAACCGAGCATCGCCCCCGGCGCCACGCTGCTCGCGTTTGTCACGCGCGGCGAGGATCGCGCGGTCGAGCGCAGGGTCAGCCCTGGCCGCGCTCAAACCAGCAGCTCATCCTGCTCCAGCTCTCGCAGCACCTCCCCGTCCCACAGGAACGGGATCGCGTGCACCCCGAAGGTGCCGTTCTCGCGATGGAGCTGGTAGATCGCGAGCTGCGGGACCGAACGATACGTGCCCCACAGCTCATGTGAGGTCATCACCACGTCGAGGTCGAAGGCGACAGTCGCTTCCAGCACCCGGTCGCGGGTCTCGTCGTCGATGCCCGACAGCGCCTCGTCGAGCATTATCAGCCGCGGCGCTTCGGAGTCGCCGTACAGGGCGGCTGCGGCCGCGAACAGCGGCAGATGGATCAGCACCGACTGCTCGCCGCCCGAGCCAACAGCGTGCCGGCGCTTGGTCAGCCGGACACGGTTTGAGCCGATGCGCTCGTGGAGCGCGAACGCAAACCACTCGCGGTAGTCGAATGCGGCCATTAGGGTTTCGGCCATCGGCCTGGGCTCGCCACCGACGGTGTGCTCGCGTCGAGCAGATTCGATCCTGCCGCGGAAGAATGCAACAAGCTCGGCGCGGTCGTCCTCCCCAAGGTGCCGCACGTCCCGGCGCAGCCGGGCCAGAGCGGCGCGCTGGGTCCCAGCCTCGTCCTCGAGCGCCTCCCAGTCGAGCTCGACCGTCTTACCGGCAGCCGTCGGGCTCCGTCGCAGCACGGCGTTCATTCGCTCGATCTGGCCCCGCACCTGGTGGATGCGGTGTCGGAGGTGGTCGGCGATCTCCTCCACCAGCGCATCGCTGAACACGCGCCGCTCTTCGGCGGTCAGGGTTTGCTCACGGTCGGCGATCTCAGTCTCCAGCGTGTCGAGGATGTGTCCGAGCGTCTGCTCACCGCCGCCTTCGGTGATGTGGACCAGCAGCAAGTCGTCTTCGTCACGGCTCGCGTAGGCGCTCATGTCGGCCTCCGCCAGCTCGCGGTCGAGCAGCTGCACTCCCCGCTGCACGTCGACCTCGAGCTGACCAGTGGTTCTCTGAACCGCAACCAGCTCCGGCGGCAGGGCGCGGGCGACTTCGAGCGTCCGGCTGAAAGTCCAACTCGAGCCGTGGTCGGAGTCGAACGGCGTGTCGTCTCGCAGGACGAGCTGGAGGAGTCCGGCCTGGGCGAGCTGGCGGAACGACTCGCTTGCGCGCTCGCGTCGTTCGCGGGCGCGTTCGTGCTCGTCGTCGCGCGCCCGCTGCTCGTGCTCGAGCCTGGCGACGGCTACCGCGGCGTCCTGAGCCGCCTCGCTCACGTGCCTGAGCTCCTCGCGCGTGTCCCTGAGCGCCGCCACCACGCCCTCATGGCGGCGGCGAAGCTCGACTCCGGTCTCGCCCAACGCCTCCTCACGGGTGGCATGCTCGGCGGCCAGACGGGTGGCCTCGGTTTCCTCGTCGCGGGCCCGTTGGTCGTGCTCAGATGCGGTCTGCTGAGCCTGCGACAGCGACTCGGCCACCGCGTCGGCCGCGTCCGCGTCGCGGTCGGCGAGCGTCCACGCGTGCAGGACCGCGCCGCACGATCCGGTGAGCTGGGCGGTGGCGTCCCGCAGGGCATCGACGGCCGGTTCGTCGAGTGCGGGGGACAGGCCGTGGGCGGCGCCGTGCTCGCGCCGCGCCGCGCCGGCTGCCAGCTCGTCGTCGGCGGCCGACCGGGCCGCCGCGGTGGCGGACTCATGGCCGCGCTCGGCGTCCAACTCGAGCGCGCTCGAAACGCGGACGGCGTCGAGTGCGGATCGGACGGCGTCGGACGGCGGCAGTGCCTCGAGTTCGGCGTCGAGTGCCCGACGTCTGCGATCGAATTCGGCGATCTGGGCGTCGCGGTCCGCGACCTCGCTCTCGAGCGCGGCGATTCGCTCGCGCAGCTGCGCTATCCGGGCCGCCCGCCGCGACTCGCGCGCGGCGGCGCCGATGTGACCGGCCTGGTCCTTGGCCCCACGACCGCGCAGCGGCCCGATCGCAAAGCTCCCGTCGATGTCCACCCAAGGACCGGATCTGTGCTCGCCAAGCCCGAGGGACGACAGCAGGCGCGCGACCACCTCGACCGCCACCGCCTGATCCGGCACCGGCTCGAACACCTCGAGCAGCGAGCCGCCCTCCGCCGGCGCCGCACCGGCGAGGACCACATCGGCGAGTGCAGGATCCTCGACGGCGCCGCTCGGCGTGACCCATGCGTCGATCAGACCGGCCGCCTCGAGGCCGGCCTCGAGCGACGACCGGTCATGGACCGGCACCTCGGCGCGGAAGTCGATCAGCCTCCACAGCGGCGCACCAGCGCGATCGGCCCTATCGGCCCGCAGCCACTCCGGCGGCGCGGGTCCGTCGTCATGCGCGGCCGCCAGCCGGTCGATCTCCTCCTCTGTGGCAGCGACCGCAGCGGCGGCGGCCACGCGCGCCGCCGCATGCACCGAACGCTCATCCGAGAGCGAAGCACGACACCGATCCACCGACGGCGCCAGCGCGTGCAGCGGCGAGGAGCCCTCGTGCAACCGCTCGAGTGCCGCCGCCGCGGCGGGTTCGTCCAGCTCAAGCTGCTCGAGCGCCGATCGCCACTGCTCGAACGCGGCGCAGAGCGCGGCACGAGCCTCTTCGAGTTGCTGCTCGCAGGCGGTCCGCTTCCCTGCCGCCAGCTCGAGCCGCCCGGCCGCCTCGCGCTCCCGCGAGCGCGCTCGCTCGGCTTCGTCGGCAGCCAGTCGCAGCTCACGCATCAGTTCGTTGTGGCGATGGAGCACGTCGCGCCAGTCGGTTGCCAGCTCGCGCAGCAACGAGTTCCACCCGTCCGCGGCGAGCGCTCCGGAGCGCAGCTGGTCGGCGAGCGTCGTCACTCGCCGTTCGAGCCCGGCAGCGGAGGCCACCGCGAGCAGCGAGTCAAGTTCGTCGCTCGTCCGGTCTCGGCTATCGGCGGCGACTGCCTGCGCTGTGATCAGCTCGCCCGCGAGGCCGGCGGCCGCGGCGGCGGCATCGTCGGCGTGCCCGCGAGCCGCCGACGATGCCCGGGCCTGCGTCTTGGCCAGCTCGCTGAGCGCCTCGACCTCTGCCACCGAGGACCATGCGTCGGCGCTGACCAGGGCAGTCTGCTCGGCGCTCAGGGTGTCGAGCCGAGTCTGGGCGGCGTCTCGCTCTTTGGTCGCCTGCTCAGCGCGCTCGCGTTCGACGGTGAGCTCGTCAGCGGCGGCGCGCAGCCGCTCGGCGGCGGCCTCGACCGCGGTGTGTGCCTGGCGGAGTTT
>WQWK01000055.1 GCA_009785395.1 Conexibacteraceae bacterium | reverse complement strand
CCCGTTCGGGGAGCGCAAGCGGATGCTCGGTGGCGCGGCCACGCACTTCGCCTTGGCGGCGTCGTTCTTTGACACGGTCAGGCCGGTCGGCCCGGTCGGCGGTGACTTCGCCGACGCCGACATCGAGGTGCTGGGGACCCGCGGCACGCTCACCGACGACGTGCAGGTGATCCCCGATGGGAAGACCTTCTTCTGGGCCGGCGAGTACGGCTGGGATCTCAACTCGCGTGAGACGCTGGACACGCAGCTGGGGGTGTTCGGCGAGTTCGAGCCGGTGTTGAGCGAGGCCGCACGGGATTGTGATGTGCTGTTTTTGGCCAATATCCAGCCCGGCTTGCAGCTGTCGGTGCTCGAGCAGTGCCACGATCCGCGGTGGACGGCATTGGATTCGATGAACCTGTGGATCGACATCGCGCGGGATGATTTGGTTGCGGTGATCGAGCGGGTCGATTGTGTGGTTCTGAATGATGCCGAGATCAGGCAGCTGACCGGCAAGGCGTCGCTCTTGGCGGCCGCGCGTGAGCTGTTGGCGATGGGCCCGTCGGCTGTGATCGCCAAGCAGGGTGAGTACGGCGCGGCGCTGTTCTCGCGGGAGGGGGTGTTCTCGTTGCCGGCGTTCCCGCTTGAGGCTGTGATTGACCCGACCGGTGCTGGTGACACGTTCGCCGGCGGCCTGGCCGGTTATGTCGCTTCGCAGCGTGGCCGCACCGTGGACCACGGCCTGCTGGCCACCGCGATGGCTTACGGGACGGCGATCGCGTCTTTCAATGTTGAGGAGTTCGGTACCGAGCGTGTCGCACGATTGGGGTTTGATGAGATCAATTCCCGGGTCGGCGGGTTGCATCGGATGACCGAGTTCACTGACCCATCTGTACAGGAGACACTCGCATGAGCACAACCGCCGCCGGCGTTGATTTCAAGGTCGCTGATCTGTCGTTGGCCGAGTTCGGCCGTAAGGAGATCCGGCTCGCCGAGCATGAGATGCCGGGTCTGATGGCCACCCGCCGTGAGTTCGGCGAGTCCAGGCCGCTGGCCGGGGCGAGGATCATGGGCTCGTTGCACATGACGGTCCAGACCGCTGTGCTGATCGAGACGCTGGTTGCCTTGGGGGCGGAGGTGCGTTGGGTTTCCTGCAACATCTTCTCGACCCAGGATCACGCGGCCGCGGCCGTTGTGGTCGGCCCGGACGGCACCGCGGAGGACCCGCGCGGCGTGTCGGTCTATGCGTGGAAGGGGGAGACGCTTGAGGAGTACTGGTGGTGCACCGAGCAGGCCCTGAACGGCTTTGAGGGTGGCCCGAACATGATCCTCGATGATGGCGGTGACGCGACCCTGTTGGTTCACAAGGGCCGCGAGTTTGAGCAGGCCGGCGCGGTGCCGGACCCGTCGACCGCTGATTCTGAGGAGTTCGCGATCATCCTCGGTCTGCTGGGCCGCTCGCTGGCCGAGGATCCGCAGCGCTTCACCAGGATTGCTGAGGGCATCAAGGGCGTGACGGAGGAGACGACGACCGGGGTGCACCGGCTCTATCAGCTCGCGCAGGACGGCAAGCTGCTGTTCCCGGCGATCAACGTCAACGACGCCGTGACGAAGAGCAAGTTCGACAACAAGTACGGCTGCCGCCACTCGCTGATCGACGGGATCAACCGTGCCACGGACGTGCTGATCGGCGGCAAGGTCGCCGTGATCTGCGGTTACGGCGATGTCGGGAAGGGGTGCGCGGAGTCATTGGCGGGGCAGGGCGCGCGCGTGATCGTCACCGAGATCGATCCGATCTGCGCTCTGCAGGCCGCGATGGACGGCTTCCAGGTCGCGACCTTGGAGGACGTCGTCGCCACCGGTGACATCTTCGTCACGACGACCGGCAACAAGGACGTGATCACCGCGCAGCACATGGCGGCGATGAAGCATCAGGCGATCGTCGGCAACATCGGCCACTTCGACAACGAGATCGACATGGCCGGGCTGCAGGCGACCCCCGGGATCGAGCGGATCAACATCAAACCGCAGGTCGACGAATGGGTGTTCAGCGACGGGCACTCGATCATCGTGCTGTCCGAGGGGCGGTTGTTGAACCTCGGCAACGCGACCGGCCACCCGTCGTTTGTGATGTCGAACAGCTTCACCAACCAGGTGATCGCGCAGATCGAGATCTTCACGCACCCCGGCTTCTACGAGCGCAAGGTTTACACGCTGCCCAAGCACCTCGACGAGAAGGTCGCGCGCCTGCACCTCGACGCCCTCGGCGTGAAGCTGACCAGGCTCACCGAGTCCCAGGCGGCCTACCTCGGGATCCCGGTCGACGGCCCCTACAAGCCCGACCACTATAGGTATTGATCTGACGTTTCCTCCGGGGCAGCTGGTCCCGCTGGACCGCTGCCCCGCTGGAGCGGCTCGCCCGCTCGCCGGGCCCGCGGGGCCGCGCTCGCTCCTCAGGCGGGGCTGACGCGGCCGGCCCGCCGGTTCTCCGCGCGCATGATCCGGCTCGCCTTGAGCCCCAGGCTGAGGCGCTCGCGCCCTTCGCTCTCGTAGGGCGACAGGCCCGACACCTCCTGTACGCGCGCCAGGCGGTACCCGACCGTGTGGCGGTGCAGCCGCATCGCCTCGGCCGTCTCGGTGGTGGAGCCGTGGTGGGCGAGGAACGTCTCGAGTGTCGTCAGCAGTTCGGTGTCGTGAGCCGCGTCGTACTCCTCGAGCGGAGCGATCGTGCTGGCGCGCAACGCCAGGAGCTCATCCGGCCGGTGGATCAGGACTCCGACGAGGAGACGGTAGGTCTCGTCACGCTTATCCAGCATCGCATCGCCGTCGACCAGCAGTTCCAGCAGCACCGCCGCCTCCCGAAGCGCGGCCTGAAGTCCGGCCGGGTCACGGGTGGGAACCGCCGCGATCGTGGGGAGGCCGGCGGCCTCCAGTTGGGCCAGGAGCGCGGCGGCGCGGCGCTCACCGTCCTCGCCGGCGAGCGGCAGCAGACCGAGTAGGCGCCGGTCGCCGACCTGGGCGACCAGCGCTTCCCCGTTGGCGCCGCCGACATCGAAGCCTGGTTCGAGCGCGGCGCTGATCGCGAGCGCGCCCTGCGAGAAGTCGTAGCCGAGCCTGCGGGAGTGGGCCAGCAGCGCTTGCGGGTCGGCCTGTGCACGGGCCTCGAGTATCTGCAGCAGCGCGCGGCGAGCTTCCTGCAGGTCCGAGCCGACGCTGTCCCGCATCAGGGCGGCGACCGCGGCTGCCGCCGCCGCCGCATCCAGCCAGGGACGGGCGTCATCTGGGCCAGTCGCAGCGCCGAGTGCCGCGACGACGCCGACGACGTCATCACCGAGTCGCACCGGGACGCTGTCTCTGAGTTCGGGCGGGGCCTGCTGCTCGGGATCGCAGATCAGGGCCGCCGCGTGTCGCCGGACGGCCGCGAGCGCCTCGGGCGCGATCGCGGACTCCGGCCAATGGGCCGACAGGCCGGACGCCGGGAGCGTGATCACGACGCTCCGGCTCAGCGCGTCGGCGGCGGTGCGGGCCACGCTCTGGAGGTCGACGCCCGCAACTGCGGCCTCGACGAGCTCCAGCGGGGTGTATCGGGAGGCGGCGTCCGCCGCCTCCCGACTGTCACCCTCGGTCGCGCCGTTCTCAAGCGGGTGAGCGCTTGCCATCGTGGCCGTGCTCAGACGCGGGAGTAGCAGCGCGGTGCATCACACGGTTACCGCAGGCGAGGCCTCCTGGAATGCCCCGAGCGACGGAATGTCGGACGGGTACACCTCGTGGCCGTGCTCCGCGATGTCGCCGATCTCCATGTTCTCGGTGGACATCCGTAGCGGCAGGAACAGCCCCACGACCTTCAGGATGATGTAGGTCAGGACCCCCGACCAGACGATGATCCAGGCCCCGGCGATCGCCTGCCACAGCAGCAGATGGAAGCTGCCGCCGTAGAGCACGCTCGGCTGAGTCGCGGGCACCGGCGTGTACTTGCCATTGGCGACCGTGTAGGACAGCACCATGCTCGGATCGGCGAAGAAGCCGAGCAGGAGGCCGCCGGCCAGGCCGGCGAATCCGTGCGTGTAGATCACGCCGAGCGTGTCGTCGACGTTGCGGAAGGGCCGCATCGCGCTGACGTAGTTCATCGCGAAGTACACGATCACCGAGCCGATCGCGCCGACCGCCATCGCGCCCCAGCCGTTGACGTAACCGGCACAGGGGGTGATCGCGACGAGGCCGGTGATCATGCCGTTGACGCCGCCCAACAGGCTCGGCTTGCGGCGCGTGAGCACGTCCAGCACAACCCAGACCAGGAACGCGACGGCGGTTGCGAGGTTGGTGTTGAGCACCGCCGCGGCCGCCGACATGTTCGCCATGTAGGGGTCGCCGCCGTTGAACCCGTTCCAGCCGAGCCACAGGAGGCCGGCCCCGACCGCGACCATCGCCACGTTGTTGGGCGCGTCGATCTCGCGGTCGCGCTGGAGTCTCGGGCCGATCACAGCTGCGGCCACGAATCCCGAGATACCTGCCGAGAGGTGGATCACATAGCCACCGGAGAAGTCCTCCGCGCCGTGGTGGGCGAGGAAGCCGCCGCCCCACAGCAGGAACGCGTCAACCGCGTACACGAATGTGATCCAGAGGATCGTGTAGAGCGACCAGGCCTTCCAGTTGATGCGGCCGAGGACCGATCCGAGCGACAGGATCGGCGTGATCGCGGCGAACACGAACTGGAAGTACACGAGCGCCGACTGCGGGAACTCGAGTGAGGCCGCGGTTCCGTACGCGCCTGGCACCACGCCCTGGCCCTGGAGTGCGCTCGGGCTCAGTGACGGGCCCGGTTTTCCGATGAACGCGTTCAGGAATCCGGGGTGCGAGCTGTGGAACCAGGGCTGGCCGAAGCCCATCTTGAACGCCCAGAGGACCCAGACCACAAGCACGATCGAGAACGTGAGAAACGTCAGCATCATGCTGTTGATGCTCCAGCGCTTCTGCATAACGCCGCCGTAGAGCACCACCAGTCCTGGCACGCTCATCAGGCCGACGAGTGTCGCGGCGGTTATCTGCCACGTCGTATCCCCGGCACTGAGCCAGGACGGGGCGTCGACTGTCATTCTTCTCCTTCAGGTCCGAGGGCACCGGCCCACGCGGACCGGTGGCTTGATCAACTGCGATCAAGCTGACCTGTTTAGTCTTGACGAGCGCTCAGGAATCAGACATGGCCGGTCGTCCAGCGTTCCACAGGCCCCCTTGTCCATATGGACACCGGCATGGCCACGTGGACAATCCGAGCCGTCAGGAGCTGGTGATCGCGGTCAGGAGCTGGAGATCGCGGCGTCCGAGGAGGTCGCCAGCCCGGCCCGGCGGCACGCCCTGTGCATCTGCGCGTAGTAGTCGCCGTCCTTGACGAGCTTGGGCACCGGGGCGAGGCAGAGGTTGCGGGCGGTTGCTCCGCACGCCGTGTCGGAAGAGCTGCCGATGACCGTCATGAAGCCGAAGCTGATGCAGCCGGCGTGGTGGGTTGCGCTCTGAGTGCCGCCGCTGGAGGTCAGAGACCAGACGACGATGCCGACCACGCAGGCGAGCAGCGTCGCGCCCACCGCGACCAGGCGCATGCGGCGCTGTCCGCGGTTGGCCGGGGCGTTGATGCGTTGCACCTGCTCGAGGTGGCCTGGTGGGTAGACCATGGCCGCGAGTCTAGAACGGCCGGCGCGGGAGCGGCCCGGGCTGGAGCGGCCCGGGCTAGAGCGGCCCGGGCTAGAGCGGCCCGGGCTGGAGCGGCCCGGGCTAGAGCCCGCTTGCGATCCAGTCCGTCCGCTGTTGTTTGGGGACGGGTGTCCCGACCGCGAGTTCGATCTCGGTGTGCTCGCGCAGCGGGATCGCTGCCGGGCTGCGGCGCCAGGTGGAGCCGTCGACGATCGCGGTCACCGGACCGCGGTTGGCAGCGACCTGCTTCGGGCCGAGCGGCTGGTTCCAGATCCGGAAGAGGTCGCCCAGCGTGAATCGGCGCGGCACCGGCGACTGAACCTCGATCAGGCCATCGGCTGCCCGTGTGTGCAGCCAGTACGTGCAGTCGGTGGCGGCGAACAGGAAGCCGTGCGCGGTTGCCCGCGGGCTCGCGGTGACCATGCCGATCCCGCCCGGCAGCGCGCGCGAGCTGCCGTCGACGTAGACCTGTAGGTGGGCATAGGCCGTATACGCGAGTTGCGCCAGCGGCTGGCACTGGATGCCGCGCACGATCGCGCCCAGCCGGGTGCTCGTGGTGGGGCCCAGGAATTTGCCGGTCTCGACCGCAAGGCCGTCAGGCCCCACGTACGGCGTCGCGGTCGGCGTCGGTGTCGTCGCGGTGGACGTGGTGGAGGTGATCGAGAAGGTCACCGGCACCGTCGTCGGGGCGTCCCTCTGCGTGCTTGCCCTGCCGCTCCCGCCACAGGCTGACAACGCCAGGGCCGCGCTCACAAAGAGCGCGGCCCCCAATGACCTTCGCACGGCCGGCTTGGTCGTCGCTGCCGCGCGCGACGCCTTTCAGCGCCGGCCGCCGCCGCCGAACAGGCTCAGCAGCAGCAGGAACACGTTGAAGATGTCCAGGAAGATGCTCGCCGCAATCGGCACCGCGCTCTGGTACTGCCCGCCACGGGCCAGGCGGTTGAAGTCGATGACGGTGAAACCGCCGAAGACCACAAGCATCAGCACGCAGTAGATGATGTTCGACGCTGGAATCGCGACGAACAGCGCGATCAAGCCGAATAGGAAGATCACCCCGAAGGCGATCAGCAGCGGCTTCAGATACCCCGAGAGGTCGCGCCGTGTCGCGTAGCCGAAGCTCCCGAGCACACCGACGAACAGCGCGGTGGAGCCGGCCGCCTGGTAGACGACGCCAGGGTTTGTCTTCAGGTAGTAGACGATGATCGGGGAGATCGCCATCCCCAACAGCAGCGCCATCCCGAACAGCAGTCCAACCGCCAACTGCTCGTGGCCGCGGGCGGATGCTGCCTGCAGGCCGAAGATGCACGCGAAAGCGCCGATGAAGAAGACGATCCCGGTGCCACCGGCCGAGTTGCGCATGATGTATGCGCCCAGCGCGGAGAACAACAGCGCGAACCCGACGAGGCCCATCACCTGCCCGAACACCGCACGCGCGCGGTCCCCGGTGAGTGCTGCGCCCTGGCCAAACCCAAGCTGCTCGTAAGTGGGCATTCAGTTGCTCCTCAAAAACGATCTCAAAGATGGGCCCCCTAAAGGGGGGTCCTGCCAGGGAAATTTAGAGCATCCGGCGGCTGAGTCGTTGAAGAAGACCGTATGGGTTCCTTGGTGTCCAGGCCCAGGAACCTGGCGAGTTCCCGCACCCGCTCGCGTTTCGCCAGGCCGATGACGACCGCGCGCCGGTCGGGCGACCGCCGCGCCAGAGTGATCCTGTCCATCTCCCACTACACGCATGTTCGCGGCGAGAGTCGTCTTACAACTTTCCGGTTTGCGTAAAACTTGCGGCATGGGGCCACTGTCAGGCATCAGGATCCTCGAGGTCGGCGGGATCGGGCCGAACCCGTTCGCCGGCATGCTGTTGGCCGACATGGGCGCCGACGTGATCCGGCTCGATCGCGCTGTCGGCACCGGTTTCGGCCAGGGCGGTGCCGCCGACCCGAGCCTGCGCGGCCGCCAGACGCTCGCCGTCGACCTGAAGACTGAGGCGGGCAAGGCGCTCGCGCGGGCTCTGGCGCAGCGCGCCGACGCGCTGATCGAGGGCTTCCGCCCCGGCGTGATGGAGCGGCTGGGGCTTGGTCCCGCGGACCTGATGGCGGGCAACGCGAAGCTCGTCTACGGGCGCATGACCGGATACGGGCAGGAAGGCCCGATGGCCGGCACCGCCGGGCACGACCTCAACTACATCTCGCTGAGCGGGGTGCTCGGGGCCTCTCAGCGCACCGGCGAGAAGCCGATGTTCGCGATCAACACCGCCGGCGATTACGGCGGCGGCGCGGTGCTGCTGGCCTTCGGGGTCGTCTGCGCGCTGCTCGAGGCTCGCACGTCCGGGCGCGGACAGGTCGTCGACGCGGCGATGGTCGACGGCTCGGCGCTGCTGCTCACGATGGTCCACGCGCTGCACGCCGCCGGGGCGTGGAACGAGACGCCCGGCACCAACGTCCTTGACAGCGGCGCCCACTTCTACGAGGTCTACGCGACCGCCGACGGCGGCCACGTCGCCGTTGCGGCGATCGAGCCCCAGTTCTACGCGCGTCTGCTGGAGTTGCTGGAGCTGCCGGCGCAGGAGCTGCCGCAGTGGGAGCAGGCGCGCTGGCCGGCCTTCAAGGCCACGTTCAGCGAGGTCTTCTCCTCCCGCTCCACGGAGGCGTGGGCGGCGCTGCTCGAGCACGACCAGGCGTGCGCGACGGTGGTGCGCGGGCCCTTCGAGGCGCATCTGCACCCGCACCTGGCCGCGCGCGGCACGTTCGTCGAGATCGACGGCGTGCTGGCGCCGGCGCCGGCGCCGCGCTTCAGCCGCACCCCGGTCGCGGCGCGTCCGGCGCAGCGCGACCCGGCGGCCGCGCTGGCACGCTGGGGCGTCAACCCAGGGACACTGGATCCTTCGGTATCAGGCTGAGGCTGAACTCGCGGATCAGATCAGCGGCTGAGTCCACTTGGGCTCGCCCGCTGGCGAGCCCAAGGCTGTGGGCGAGCAGCGCCAGCGTCGCGGCGGCCGGCTCTTCGCGGTCGGCGAGCGTCGCCGCGCGGTCGCGCTTGGCCAGGCGCGCGCCTGAGGGCCCCAGCACCAGTGGGACGTGGGCGTAGCGCGGGGTCGGCAGCCCGAGCAGCCGCTGCAGCAGGATCTGGCGCGGGGTGGAGTCCGCCAGGTCAGCGCCGCGGACGACCTCACCGATTTGCTGCTCGGCGTCGTCGACGACCACCGCCAGCTGGTAGGCGTGGACGCCGTCGGCGCGGACCACGACGAAGTCATCGACCACGAACGACTGCGGCCCGAGCAGCGAGTCGTCGAACTCGATCCGCTCGCTGTCGGCCCGGATCCGCAGCGCGAACCGCTCACCCGCCTCGATCCGCCGCCGCCGCTCGGCGGCGGGGATATCACGGCAGGTGCCGGGGTAGAAGCCCTCGGGCAGCTTGCCGTGCGGCGCGGACGCGGCCTCCCGGATCTCCGCGCGCGTGCAGAAGCACGGGTACAGCCGTCCGGCGGCGTGCAGCTTGCCGAGGGCGTCGTCATAGAGCCGGGTCCGCTCAGACTGGCGCACAGGCGGCTCGTCCCAATCGATCCCCAGCGCGCGCAGGTCGTCGAGCTGCGCCTGCTCGAACTCGTGGCGCGAGCGCTGCGGGTCGAGGTCCTCGATCCGAACCAGAAACCGCGCCGCCTGCGAGCGGGCCATCAGCCAGGCGACGAGTGCGGTGCGCAGGCTGCCGAGGTGCAGCGGTCCGGTGGGACTGGGGGCGAATCTGCCGTCCGCGCTCACAAAGCCGGAGCACTCACAGAGTCGGGTCAGATGACCGCGGCGGCGGCTGTTTGCGCCCCTTGTTCGGCGTGCGTCCGATCACCTTCAGGAAGGGGTCGTGCTTGTCGACGACCCGCTCCTTCATCGGGATGATCGCGTTGTCGGTGATGTGGATCCCCTCGGGGCAGACCTCGGTGCAGCACTTGGTGATGTTGCAAAGGCCGATTCCGCCCTCGT